>CAXTYP010000069.1:0-10408 GCA_964248435.1 uncultured Acidobacteriaceae bacterium
CTGCATGGGAAAGGAGGAGCCGGTACGCACCCCGGGCTCTAAGCCCCAGCCAGGCGTGTACGGCGCGCCTGGATAAAGCTGCGTACACACAGGATGGTAAACACCAGCAGCAGCACCGCCATCGCGGCTTTTTCTTCCACCGCGACCGGGAACTTGAACTGCGCACCCTGCTTCAAACGTACGTAATCAAAGATGGATTTCGCGGTCGCAAGGAAACCAAGCAGCCCCAGCGTGACAGCGATGTGCATCCACAAGGCGCGGCGCTTCAGGTCGGTGGTGCGGGCAAGCGCCCCGCAGATGGCAAGAAGGACGCCAAACGCCGCGGGGATGAGCGAGGTAGGAAACTTGCTGCCCGTGCCCATATAGGTGAACACGCCAAGCAGGATCAGAACGATACCGAAAAGGATTGTAAGCCGGGCCATGGTCCTTATCTTACCGGGTCACCAAGGGAAGGCTGCCTGGGAGGGCCCCAACCTTTCTTTCACCCGGTCAGGGCAGGTGCCCTCCTCCGCGGGCAGCAGCCGATCCACGTGGTTGACCGAACGGTCGGCGATGCCGGTGAGCAAGTGCTGGAGGTAGAGTGCGGGTCGAAGCGGTTAAGTGTGCCCGAGTCGAGCCGTGCGTAGTTGATGGCAAAGTTGATGAAGCGCACCTGAAGTGTGACGATGCGCAGCAAGCGCTTGACGCGTTGTTGCCGGTCTCAGGGTTCCGCCGTCGGTATTGCCCATGATGGTGCGCCCGCGCGCGGGGCGCCCCCATGAACCATTTCGCTACCAGGCCAGCTTCGGCGGAAGAAACTCGGCAAAAAGGTCATCGTAGTAGGGCTTGAGTCCCTGGAGGTTCGGCTTTTCATGCCCTTTCGAGTACAGGTCATACGGGTTGAACTTACGAACCCACTCCAGCATGGCCCTGTCTTTTTCATTCTCGAAGTGCTTGTAAGCGTCGTGTTTGTGCCATGGGTAAAAAGAGTGGAAGCGAAGCATGTACAGCGCTTCATCGCGTAGATAGGGCTTCATCACTTCAGCAATATAGCCGTCGTGGCCGAACGACAGGTGAAGCTTTTCCATCCCGCAACCGGGCTCGTAGATACCGTATTTAGTCTGATACTCGGCAATCATCCGATCCGGGTTCGCCTGAAAGTATTCCGGGAAGACGATCTGCTCGGACCAGGCGCAGCCAACGGGAAAGGTGTCCCCGACCACGCCCCATTGCGGTTCGCCGTACAAGCAAAGGCACTTGCCAAGGTCGTGGATAAAGCCCACCAGCACCATCCAGCGTGGATGACCGTCACGACGGATCGCCTCGGAGGTCTGCAGCAGATGTTCAATCTGGGTCAGGTCCGTATCCGGGTCGCTGTCGTCGACAAGGGTGTTGAGGTATTCGGCAGCCTCCCACACCGTTTTCATGCCCCTTTGGAGACCAAAATACTGCTTTTCCTTCCCAAGGACGTAGTCCACCGTCTGCATCTGGTGATTGATATGATAAAACTCGGCGACGCCAGGAGTGGCCTCCGCATCGTATTTGCGGAACTCCGCCTCGGATTTTCCTTCCTGGTAGCGGCCCTCCAGAAAGTCATCCCAATCCTCGAGACGGGGAAGCGGGTCAGACGGAATTTGGGCGGATGAGCTCATTTTGGACCTCCAAACGTTACCGGTAACGTATCAAATTAAGCTCTCGGGGGCAAGAGTACGCTTTCCTTCTATGAAGCGCTAGCAGCGGCGGAAGAGATCGCGGCTCCCCCGCTGCTTTCCCGAACGACCAGGCGCGGCTCGAGCAGCAGGCTCTTCGCCACGCCGGGCTGGGAAGAAACCAGATCCAGCGCAAGTTTGCCAGCCGTCTCGCCTAGCAGTTGCGCTGATTGTTCCACCGAGGTCAGAGGCACCCGCAAGTACTCGGCATACCGGAAATTTCCGCAACCCACAAAAGCAACATCCTCAGGAATACGGAGGCCAGCCGCGATCGCGGCGGCCATAGCTCCTATCGCGGAAAGATCGTTGTAGCAGAAAACGGCGTCAGGGAGTTGCCTTGCGGTGAGGAGCTGCCGCATCGCCTCGTAGCCGGCGCGATCACTGGTTTCTTCGAACCGCCTCCGCAGGAGCACAAAATCTTCGCGCACGCGAAGATGGCTGGCCTGCATCACCTTCCGAAACGCGCGGAGTCTTTCGCGCCCCGTGCTGGCGTTCTCGCTGCCGACGTGCGCGATCCGCCGGCGGCCGATATCGATGAGGTGTTGCGTCGCGATCTCGCCGATACGGTAGTCGTTTGATCCGACATAGTGCAGCGTGCTGGTCGGGAAGTTACGATCAACCAGCACACATGGAGCTTTTCTGGACGTGACTGCCTTGATCGATCGCGAGCTTCGCTGGCAGGAAGCGATCAAGAGCGCATCCACGCCCCGTTGCAAAAGCGCGGCGATTTCCTGGTTCTCGATGGCGGGGTCCTCTTCCGAGGAACCCAGTAGCAGCACCCGGCCACTCTGGCGAACAACAGAACCCAATCCCTTGGCCACCTCCGCAAAGAACGGGTGGACCAGATCGGGCACGACCAGGCCGATGCTGAAGGTCTTGCCGCCGGCCAGCGCGCGCGCCTGGTAATTGGGCTGATAGCCCAGCTCGCGGACCCTCTTTTTTACCTTCTTGCGGGTTTCCTCCCCTACGTCAGGCCTGCCGCGCAATACTTTCGAGACCGTGACTTTGGAGATGCCGAGATCATCCGCAATGTCCTGAAGTCGAGTTGCCACGATGGCTTTCAATATACGCTGCCGCGTCTATGAAAAGCGGGTGTTCTTCTGGAGCGCCCGTCCACAACCAGCCAGCGTCAAACAAAGGACCACAGCAAACAATCCGACCCAACGCAAGTTCATGCTGATCCCCGGCGAGGCTGCCATCGCCCCCAGGACGACGAACACCGCAATGGCCGCCGCGACGATCAGGTAGTCCCACCAGCCCCGGCCTTGTTCCCTTTCGTCCAGTTCCGATCCTGAGTATTCGTTCAGGACCCGGTAGTAATCCATCTGGTATCTGTCGCACTCGCGCCTCAATGCGTCGTTTGTGGAAGTCTGCTCTTGCCTGCCGGCGACGGCGCTGCTGATGGAGAGCGCGCCCAGAATCATGACAACCGAGCCTGAAACAACCATCGCTTGTTGCGTCGCAGAGGCACCCTTTAGCTCACCGAAAACAAGTGCTGCCCAGGCGAGACCCCAGAGCTGGTTGGTGTTTGAAAGAGGGATGCCACGCCCGATACCGAGGTATTTCGTGGCGAACTGTTGAAGCAGGTCACCGACAACCCAAACAAAGCCGCCTAGAAAAAGCCAAAACAACATCGGCCGAACGCGAGAAGAGTGAAAAACGGCGGAGTGGATACCGCCATCAAGGGCGAGCACCAGGCTGAGCATGGTGATGACTTCGCCCACTGTGAACACCGTCACGAAGGAAAGCGGGTTCATGCCGCTGATGTAGGCCTTGCGGTATGGCACATACATAGTGCCCCAAAGCAGGCTGGCGCCCAGGGCGGCGACGATGCCCTGGGCAGCATGGTGCGTGCCGCCGTTTTGACCGTGCCCGGTACTGAAGCCGAGCAGGACGGCTGCGAGAATGATCGCCACAGCCCCGACTGTGACCCGCGCCGTCGTCGCGGCCGAAGCACCTCGAAGTTCGCCAAAGAGCAGTCGCCCCCACAGAATGCCAAACAGTGCGTTGGCATTCCACAGGGGAAACGCGACAGCCAGCCCCACATCACGGACAGCGAAGACCGTCAGGGTGTTGGCCACGGCCCAAAGGGCTCCGGCAAGGATCGCCCATACGATCAGGTGTTTTTTGGCCAGCAGGTCCGCAAGGACATACCTGGTTCCTTTCAGCAGAGTGGGAAACGTCCAGCGTGCCGTGAAGACACCGGTGACCATGCACAGCGAGATTGCAAAGGGGGAAAGCCCGGAGTTCACGAGCTTTGTCGGCGCTTCCGCCGCCCCCAGCCAAACACCTGCGCCCAGCCCGCACGCAACACCCAGGCCGTGACGCGAACCGGCCTTGACTGCCCTGTGCACCGCCGGCTTTGTGCTCATCGCAAGCACCACAGCAATGCGATTCCTAACAGCAGCACTCCGAATGGAAGCAGGAAGTGTTGATCGGTCACAATGACCACGGCTTGCTGGCGAAACGTTCTCCGAACCGTTTGTCTGGGCATTTCACGTTACCGGTAAACAATGTGGCCCCACGGTATAGGGGCATCGACCGGCTGTCAACAGAGCGTCCTCCATCCGCTCCCTCCTTTCTGTGTGGAGTTTGACTGTGGAGAACGGGTGCTGGGCTGCCGCTGGGCACCGAAACAGACGATGGGAACGGTTCTTGACAAGGTTCCTGCCAGTTCATACACTCACCGCCGAGGTCCTTACGTTACCGGTGACGTAATCAATCAATCTCGCGGCCAAACTTACCTGGCGGCAAAGTCCCGTAACGCGGGCGGAATGGAAGTGCTGCATGAAACGAAGAAGATCTCTCTTGAGCTCTCTACTGGCGACCCGGTTCCTGTTCTCAGCCGTTGCACTCTGGGTTGTACTCCTTTCCTCGTCTCTCATGCAGGCTCAAGTCGATGAAGGGAGCCTGGCGGGAACCGTCACCGATACTTCTGGGGCGGCCATTCCAGGCAGCGCCATTACCCTCACAAACAGTAGTTCCGGCGTGGCTACGACAGTCACGACCACATCGACAGGGACCTATACGTTTGAAGCAGTGAAAGCCGGCACATACACTCTGCGGGTCGTCGACACGGGTTTCAAAAGCTACTCCAGCCCGGGAATCGATATACACGTCCAGCAACGGGCAACAATCGACGTGAAGCTGGAGCCAGGCTCTGTTGCCGAACAGGTGGTTGTCACGGCGGCGGCACCGTTGTTGCAAGCCGAGGACGCCTCCGTCGGCCAGACAATCAATTCGCAGACCGTGAATGACATGCCGCTGAATGGACGGGACTGGGTGTCGCTCGGGCAATTGGCTGCCGGCGTGACAACTAAAGCTGGCGGCAACGCGAACGACCCGGCCTATAACGTCAACGGGATCAATTCAGATCAGAACGATTTCCGTCTCGACGGTATTGATGACAATGTGGAGCAGTATGGGGGCACAAGCGGGACCGGCAATGCTTCGATCGTTCCGCCTCCCGATGCGATCCAGGAGTTCAAGTTGCAGACTGGCGACTTCAGCGCGGAGTTCGGCCACTCGACCGGCGGCGTGGTGAACGCAGTCATCAAGTCAGGCGGGAACCAGATCCACGGGGATCTCTGGGAGTACCTGCGCAACAACGCCGTAGACGCGAACGATTACTTCTCGAAGCAAAACGGCATTCCCATCCAGGAGTACCGGCAGAACCAGTTTGGCGGGACAGTCGGCGGTCCTGTCTATCTACCAAAGGTCTACAACGGCAAGGACAAGACTTTCTTTTTCTTCGACTACCAAGGCACGCGCATCATTCAGCCGATCAGCGCAACAAGCACCGTGCCGACTGCCGGCATGGTGAGCAGCGGCTACACCAATCTACAGGACCTGATCACGTACAACGCGGGCACACGTACAGATGGACTAGGCCGCACCTTCTCTGTGGGTACCGTATTTGATCCGGCCACGACGCGGACCGTGGCGGCGAACTCCGTGGACCCCAGGTCGGGTTTCACGAACACCTCTGGAAGCCCGATCTCTGTGCGAGATCCGTTCTACAGCGGAGGGAGCGTGGTGGGGATCAGCAACTTCGTCCCCTTGGCGGCACAGCTGAATCAGCTGCCCGCTGGCCGCTTGGACCCAAACATGGTCAAACTGCTTGGTGTGTATCCAGGGGCGAACCGGGCAGGATTTGCCAACAACTATTACCAGGACGCGAAGAGCAATCAATCGGTGAACCAGTACGACGTCCGCATCGACCAGAACTTTCATAATCAGGACACATTATTCGGCGTGTACTCAAAAAGTCATCGTGTGCTGCTGCAGCCGGGAACCTTGCCCGGGATTGCGGACGGCCAGGTCTTTGGCACCGGCACCAATGACAGTCCACACTATGCGATCGCCGTGGGGTATACCCACCCATTCAGCACAACGCTCCTGAACGAGTTTCATTTCGGGTTCAATCACAACACAGACAACGTGATCCCTTTCGAGGGAGGAACGGCGGGTATACCAGCGCAGTACGGCATTGGGGGAGTGCAGCAGATCGCCAACAATGGCGGCTTGCCCCCGATCGATATCGGCGGCCTTTCCAATCTTGGCGTCGCCACGTACATTCCCACGATCCGCACCGTGCAGGTGTACGAACTGAGTGATAATCTCAGCAAAAATATAAGCAGTCATAACATAAGAGTGGGCTATCAACTTGACAGTATCAAGGGTGATATTACGCAGCCGCCGTACGGTAAGGGCTTCTTCACTTACAACGGGCAGTACAGTTCCGTGCCCAATCAGAACCCGAGCTTGACAGGAATCGCCGACGCCCTGCTTGTACCCACGAACTCAACTGTGGGTGGCCCCAACAACGTAGGTGGGCTGAGCTCCTTTTCCGGCTCCAACTTTGCCTCCACAGACGATCAGCGTTATTACATGGGCGCATACTTTCAAGATGATTGGAAACCGACTCCGAAGCTTACCTTGAATCTCGGCCTGCGCTGGGATCTCACGACGCCGTATGCAGAGGTCAATGGCCGGCAGGCAAACTTCCAGGCCGCAGGCGGCAACGGTCCGGCTGGAACCTACTACATTCCGTCCAAGACCTGCGGCAACCCGAGGTCGACGTCTTTCAATACGCTCGCCGCGCAGGACGGCATCAGGGTGCAGTGCACGGGACTGGCTACAGGAACGGAACAGTACTCGAACTTTGGTCCGCGCCTGGGATTTGCCTATCGACTTTCAGAGCGGGCGGTTATGCGTGGAGGATACGGCATCGCGTTTGGTGCGCTGCAAAATATCGGGTATGGCGGCACGCTCGGCACCAATTATCCCTTTTTGTATTCCGTAAATCTGACGGGGCCAAACGCCTCAACCCCCATCACGCTGCCCACAGGCAAAGTAGCGACTATTGAGAACAGTCTCCCCGCGGAAAACCTCCAGGACCCTACCGCCCTTAATGCAAGCGGCCTGGCTCTGGTTGGACGGCAGTACAACTATCAGACGCCCTATACACAAACAACCAACCTTACCTTTCAGTACCAAATGGACAAGAGCGACGCCGTGCAGGTCGGTTACGTGGGTTCGCTTGGCCGGCACCTGGACATCCTCGGCACACATAACTCGCCGTCACAGGCCGTGGCTCCGGGCGCAAGTATTTACAGCTACATCCCTTTCCCTGATTTCGCACCGAACACGACCTATGAATCGACGAATGGATCGAGCAACTACAATTCCCTGCAGGCAGTTTTCACGCGGCAAATGAACCACGGCATTTCCGTCCTCGCGAACTACACCTACAGCAAGTGCTTTTCTGACGCCGCGCAGTTCGATTCGTCGTTCCCGGGCTACCGGGCAGAATGGCTCCCTGGATTCGGCATCGCGGGAGATACACAGCTTTGCGATTCAGATGCGACGCACGTTGTTCACCTGGCGGGTACCCTCGCTCTCCCAGTGGGCCGGGGACGCAGCTTTCTGGGTGGAACCAACCGTGCAGTCGATGCAGTGATTGGAGGATGGAGTCTCAATTACCTGTTCAGCTATCAAACTGGGCAGCCATTTACAGTGAACTGCCCCGTGGCGACCTCCGCCTTTTTCGGTTGCTATGCAAACGTGGTCCCGGGTCAGGGCTTGTATACGGGCGCAAAAACGCAGGCACACTGGCTGAATCCAAATGCATTCGCCAATCCGGCACCTCTTACCAGCCCGCAACCCACCGCCTACGCCTTTCTGGGTGGCGAAGGCCAGCAGGCACGCGGCCCTTCTTATACCAACGTTGACGCTTCGCTTTTCAAGCAGTTCGCCCTGTATGAAAAAACAAGCCTGGAGTTCCGCGCCGAAGCGTTCAACCTGACAAACACGACTCACTTTGGCCAGCCCGGCAATCTGGACTACACGAACACAACAAGCTTTAGCCAGATCACCACCCTGCGCGGCAATCCTCGGCTGCTGCAGTTTGCATTGAAGCTTTATTACTAGTGGGGTCTATGCGCGGTCTTGCGGTGTGCTTCTTACTTTTACTCTCCTGGACCGTTGGGGCAGGTGCCGCCGAAACCGATGCTGCGCAATTTGTGAACCCGCTCCTGGGGACACAGAAGAGCGGCATTGGGTATGGCGGCACCATGCCGTTTGTCACGCCTCCATTCGGCATGACCGATTGGACCCCGCAAACACGACAAAACAAGATCAGCGTGACCTCCTACAACTATGACGACACGACGATCTCCGGATTCATTGGCACCCATCAGCCAGCAATCTGGATGGGCGATTATGGCTATGTCACACTGATGCCGCAGGTCGGACCGGTGCGCACCACACCAGAGCAGCGTGCGCTGCCGTTTCGTCATGATATGGAGGTTGCCGAGCCGAACTATTACGCCGTGTCCCTCGATGCCGGGCCGGGCCGGACGCTTCGTACCGAGATGACCGCGACAGAACGTTGTGCCATGTTTCGCTTTCACTTTCCAAAGAAAGGGACCGCTCGCGTACTCGTCGAGATCTCGCGTCCGGGCATTGTCGGCTTTGCCGATGTAGATGCCACGACGCATGAGATCACGGGCTACAACCCGGACCGCATGGATGCAGCTTTGGGGCCGGAGAAGCTGCCGAACTTTAAAGGGTTTTTAGTGGTTCAGTTCCGCAAGGTCCCTTCACGGGAAGCGACCTTCGGCATGGCGCCCTCCGATGCCTCTTCGAGCCGGGGAGCGTATGCGGAGTTTAAGCCAGGCGAGACGGTTGAGGTGCGCGTCGGCACCTCTTTCCTGAGCATTGCGCAGGCACGAAACAACCTGCAAAGAGAGATGCCGGCGTGGAACTTTGAACGGCTTCGTTCACAGTTGCGAGCCGCCTGGAACGAAAAACTAGATCGCCTGCAGGTGGACGGTGCGGACCCACGTGAGAAGAGCCGCCTGTACACGGCGCTCTACCATGCGCTTCTTTATCCCCGCATGTTTTCTGAGCAGGGTCGCTACTACAGCGCCTTCGATGACACGATCCACACGGGCGAAAGTTACACGGCGTATTCCATCTGGGACACGTTTCGCGCGGAAAACAGCCTGCTGACGCTGTTTGCACCGGAGCGTATCGACGGCATGGTGACCGCGCTCTTGCAGGACTTCAAAGAGGGAGGCTGGATGCCGAAATGGCCGAACCCCGGCTACACAAACATCATGATTGCGACGCATGCCGACTCGCTGGTAGCAGAAGCGGTTCGTAAGGGATTCCACGGCTTTGACCGGCAGGTAGCATGGAACGCGATTTACAAGGATGCGATGACCCCTCCGGATGGCGACACCAGCCGGCGTTGGCTGGACCGGGAAGAACACACCCCTTACGAGGCGCGCGTCGGCTTAACTTATAGCAAGCAGCTTGGGTACATCCCCACAGACAAGACGGATGAAGCTTCTTCCAGCACCCTGGAAGACAGCTATGACGATTGGTGCGTGGCACAGGTGGCCGCTGCACTCGGGCGTCGCGAGCAGTCCGCATTGTTTCTGCACCGATCCTTAAATGACCGCCACCTTTATAACCCGGCACTTGGCTTGATGAACGGGAAGACCTCGAACGGGGAGTGGGCGCCTCTCGGCGGATCGGAGGATACGCCTGCCAACCGGTCGGTTTCTGGCTGGACCGAGGGCGACGCCTGGGTGTACACCTGGTCGCCGCTGCATGACCAGGCGGGTCTACTTCAACTGATGGGTGGCACCGCAGCGTACGACGCCAAGCTGGACCAGCACTTTCGTGGTGGACACAACGTACACAGAAATGAACCGAGCCATCACTATGGCTACCTTTATGATTTCGGCGGCCAGCCCTGGAAGACGCAGGCCAAGGTGCGGGAGATTGCCGCGGCTGAGTACGGCTATGACGCCGGCGGCCTGGATGGAGATGATGACTGCGGGCAGATGTCGGCGTGGCTCCTGTTTACCGCGATGGGCTTTTACCCTGTAAACCCGGCCAGCGGCGATTACATGATCGGCAGCCCCATGTACCGTCGCGTGCAACTGAAGCTCAGCAATGGCAGGTCCTTTCGCGTTGAAACGGAGAACAATTCAGCCACAAACGTTTACATCCAGTCTGCAACGTTGAATGGACAGCCGCTGGTGGTGCCCGTGATCACGTGGGAGCAGATTCAGTCCGGAGCCACAGTGCATTTTGTGATGGGTCCGCGTCCCTCCCCGTGGGCGAGCAGCTGGCGGCCGACCCTCATTCCGCAGTAAGTAACGTCCAGGACCCGAGCCCATGTTCCAATGCCCTCGTTCAGAAAC
>CAXTYP010000070.1:0-3246 GCA_964248435.1 uncultured Acidobacteriaceae bacterium
CGTCGGCATCTTCCATTACGCGCAGAATCCCCGGCAGCTCGGCCACCAGGTCGTGGCGTTTGACGAAAAGATCACGCAGCCTATCCTGATCCCCCTAGACGCGCCGCTGCCGGAGCCGCGCGCTACCCTGCGCTCGCCGCACCGTGTGCTGGGCGAAGAAGCGCAGGCCCAGATACGGGACTACCCCGACCTCGAGGGCCTGGTGGTCGATGTTGAAGTGACGGAATGGCCCACCGCCACCCGCGTGCCGCGCGGCCGCGTGGTCGAGGTGCTGGGCCGTCAGGATGACTTCGGCGTCGATGTCGAAATGGTCATCCGCAAGCACCAGCTGCCGCGCATTTTTCCTGCCGGCGTGCTGGCCGAAGCACGCGAGGTCGCCCGGCTCGACCCTTCGGTCGTGGCCCAGCGGCGCGACTTTCGCGACCGCACCATCGTGACGATCGACGGCGAAACCGCGCGCGACTTCGACGATGCCGTCGAAGTGCGCGAGCGTGGCGATGGCAGCTGGGAGCTCGACGTCCACATTGCCGACGTCGCCGAGTACGTCCAGGCGGGAACCGCGCTCGACCTCGAAGCCCGCCTCCGCGCCACCAGCATTTACTTCCCCGACCGCGCCATCCCCATGCTCCCGCAGGAGCTTTCCTCCGGCATCTGCTCGCTGCGGCCCGACGAGGACCGCCTGGTGCTGTCGTGCCTGATGCAGATCGATCGCGACGGCGGGGTGACCGGCTATGAGGTCTGCGAGGGCGTCATTCGCTCTGCCCGCCGCATGACCTACACCAAGGTTGCGGCCGTGATCGAAGGTGACGAAGCGGCGCGCGCCGAGTACGCCCCGCTTGTGCCCCACTTCGAAGCCATGGAGCGGCTGGCGAAGGTTCTCAACCGGAAGCGGGTCGGGCGCGGCTCCATCGACTTCGATCTGCCTGAGCCCGCGATCCAGTTCGACGAGCAGGGAGCCATGCAGGGCGTCACCCGCGCCAACCGCAATTGGGCCCACCGGCTGATTGAAGAGTTCATGCTGGCCGCCAATGAGTCGGTCGCGTCGTGGCTGAGCGAGCACGCCCCGGCGCTCTACCGTATCCACGAAAAACCCGACCCCAAGCGCATCCTCGACTTTGAGGACATTGCCGCCGGCTTCGGCTACTCGCTCGGCCTCGGCAACCTGCCGGTCAAAAAGTTCGCGATGAAACACGAATCGCGCGAGCGCCGGCAAAAGACAGAACGCGACGGCCGTTCGCGATCGACGCACCGGCAGGCGCACGAAGTTCCTGATGACCTGCCCGTCACACCACAGCTGTACCAAAAGCTCGCCGCGCGTATCGCCGGCAAGCCCGAGGAGCGCATCCTCAGCTACCTGATGCTGCGCTCGCTCAAGCAGGCCCGCTACAGCGAAGAGAACGAAGGCCACTTCGCGCTCGCCACCGGGTTCTACACCCACTTCACCTCACCGATCCGTCGCTACCCCGACCTCATCGTGCACCGTGTCGGCAAGGCTTTGCTGCGCACCGGGGTTTCCGGCCACGGTGTACCCCGTTCGGGTGAGCCCGAAGAGTTCCGCCTGTTCCCGGCAGCGGGCGTGTCGCAGGGAGCCCCGCCCTTGGCGCCGACCGAGCTGGCGGCTATCGCGACCGAGTCAAGCGAGGCCGAACGCCGCGCCGATGCGGCCGAACGCGAGCTCATCGAATGGAAGAAGATCCGCTTCATGGCCGACAAGGTCGGCGAAGAGTTCGACGGCCTGATCCTGAACTGCACCAAGTACGGCCTGTTTGTCGAGTTGAACGAGCTGTTTGTTGAAGGGCTCGTGCCCATCCAGTCGCTTGGCGCGCTTGACGGCGATCAGTACACGTATCGTGAAAACACGCGCGAAATCCTCGGCGAAATCTGGAAGCAACGCTTCCGCATGGGGCAGGCTGTCCGCGTGCTGCTGGAGCGGGTGGACGCGGTCGAAAAGCGGCTCGGCTTTTCCGTTGTCCCGCCCCCCGGCGAGGCGAACGCCACGAGCCGCTTCGGAACAAAAACAAAGAAGCCCAAGGTCCCTGCCAAGAAGGGGCGCAAAAGCATGCAGTCCAGTACACCGAAGAGCCGCATTCCCGCCCCGAAAGGGACGGGCAAGAAGCCCAAACGCAAACGCTGATTCGGAATACTCATTCCGCTTCGGCGAAAGGACGAAGCACAGGAGGACGGCATTTGGTAGCGCCTTGATGTGACTCGAGTTACTCCCCTCCAGCTTTTTCGTTCCGTCGCAAACCGCTTCTGGAGCTCAGTTCCGTCATAATTGAAGCGCTATTATTTATTTCGGCCTGCTTTGCCATGCGCTTGCCTGCCGCGAAACAGGAAAAGGGAGCTGTTCTGGCGTTGATCGGACAAAATGAGGCAGGGCAACGTCCCCCGGCGACGGCCCGCTTGCACAGCACCGGCGAGATGGCCGACCTGATTCGTGCCCATAACTGGAGCCGTACGCCGCTGGGGCCTATCGAGCAATGGCCCGAAGCGCTTGTCGCCACCGTGCAAACGATGCTGGCTTCCGCCTTTCCGGTCTCGATCTTCTGGGGACCCGAACTCACCCTGCTTTATAACGATCTGTACCGGGTTTTCGTCAACACCAAACATCCCTCGGCCCTGGGGCAGTCTGCTGCCGAGATCTGGAAGGAGGCCTGGGAACAGCTTGGGCCTCAAGCATCGGAAGTCCTGTCGAAGGGACGCACCATCTTCCAGGAGAACGTTTATATCCCCATTCAATGGGACGGCCGGCTCCAGGATCGATTCTGGACCTACTGCTTTTCTCCCGTCTATGTCGGCAGTTCGGTGGGCGGCCTCCTAAACGTTTGCCAGAACACGACCGACCAAATACTGGCGGAGCGCCGGCTACGTGAAAGCGAAGAGCGCGCCACGCGAGTCCTCCAAAGCATTGGGGATGCGGTCATCGTGACCGATGGCGAAGGCCGCGTCACCCGCATGAACTCTGTCGCGGAGCAACTGACCGGCTGGTTGCTGGGGGAAGCCGCGGGGCAGCAGCTCGCGCGTGTTTTCCATATTGTGGACGAGGAGCACCGGGAGCCGGTCGAAAGCCCTTCCGACAAAGTACGACGGCTTGGCCGGGTTGTCGGACTGGCAAACCACACTGTCCTGATCGCCCGCGGCGGACGCGAGATCGCTATCGACGACAGCGGTGCACCCGTCTTCGGGGCTGACGGCGAGCTCACGGGCACGGTTCTCGTCTTTCGCGACGTGAACGAACGCCGGGCG
>CAXTYP010000070.1:3346-10312 GCA_964248435.1 uncultured Acidobacteriaceae bacterium
CGGCGAGCTCACGGGCACGGTTCTCGTCTTTCGCGACGTGAACGAACGCCGGGCGGCGGAGCGTGAGCGCGATGCCTTGTCGCTGCGCTTACAACAGGTACTGGAGTCCACGACAGATGCCGTTTTCGGCATTGATCGCCAATGGTGCTTCAGCTACCTCAATGCCGGCGCGCAAAGCCTTGTCAGCCCGATCGGTGACATTCTTGGGAAAAATGCCTGGGACAGCTTCCCGGGCATTATCTATCCGGACTCACCCTACCTGCACTTCTACAGCCGTGCCATGAACGACGGTGAATCCGGCGAGTTTGAAGCCTACTACCCCGAGCCGCTCAATCTCTGGGTCGAGGTTCATGTTCGCCCGTCCTCCGACGGCATCGTGGTCTTCTGCCGCAACATCACAGAGCAGAAAAAGCAGGGAAACGCCCGCAGGCTCCAGGAGGACCGTCAACGGCTCCTGTTCTCGCTGATGCGCGGTCAGCGTGAAAACAATGATCCAAACGAAATGATGCAGACCGCGTGTGAGGCGGTCGCCCGCTCTCTCGCCGCAGATCGCGTTGGGTTTTCTGAAACCAGCGACGGTGAAACAATCCACTGCAACAACACCTGGGAGTCGGGCGGGTTACCTTCACTTCCCAATCCTTACCCCGCCGCCGATCTTGGTAGGGGCTACATAGAAGAGATACGCGCCGGCAGAACCAGTGTCATTGAGGACTCGCGCCTCAATCCCCAAACTGCCGAGTCCGTCCTTGAGCAGACCGGTGTTCTGTCGCGGATTGTCACGCCCATCCAGCGGCACGGACGCTGGCGCGCCGCCTTTTTCGTGCATCACCACGCAACCCGCCAATGGACCGATGACGAAATCCAGCTGGTGCGCGAGGCCGCCGAGCAGACCTGGGATGCTGTCGAGCGCGCCCGCGCCCAAGCTGCTATGCGACAAAGCGAAGCACGCTTTCGTGCCATCTTCGACTCCGCCCCGATCGGGATCAACCTCAAGACCGTCGAAGGCAGCCTTGTTGCCTGTAACCAGGCCTATTGCGAGTTGACGGGCCGCAGTGAGGCCGACCTGCACAGCCTCGACCCCGCGGAGTGGACGCACCCGGACGATCTTTTGGAAAGCGAGAAGTTATTCTCCGACCTGGCGGCCGGCAAAGTGAGCAGGGGCACCCTGGAAATTCGCTATCTTCGCGCGGACGGCTCAACGGTATGGGTTCGCTCACACCGTGCCTTACTGCGTAACAGTGCAGGTGAGCCTTCCCAGGTTCTCGGCATTTTTGAAAACATAGAAACTCGCAAAAAATCTGAAGCAGCCCTGATTCAGAGCGAGAAGCTGGCAGCCGTAGGGCGGCTTGCCGCTTCCATCGCCCATGAGATCAACAACCCGCTGGAATCAGTCACAAACCTGCTCTACCTGGCCCAATCCACTGAAAGTCTGGCCGAAGTGCACGAGTTTCTGGACACCGCCGAGCGCGAGCTCCGCCGGGTTTCCGTGATCAGCAGCCAGACGCTTCGCTTCTACCGGCAATCCAGCAACCCACGCTCCGTCACCTGCCAGGATCTATTCGAGAGCGTCCTATCCATCTACCAGGGCCGCCTTGTGAACTCCGAGGTGGTCGTACTGAAGCGCAAGCGCGCCACCGTACCGGTGCTTTGCTTCGACGGCGAAATACGCCAGGTGCTCAACAACATTGTCGGCAACGCGATCGATGCCATGCACCCGGCCGGCGGACGCCTCCTGCTGCGAAGCCGGGAAGCCACTGATTGGAAAACGGGCCGCAAGGGTCTCGGGCTCACGGTCGCGGACACCGGGAGCGGCATGAGCTCGGAGACACTGAAACGCATTTTCGATGCCTTTTACACCACCAAGGGGATCGGCGGCACCGGCCTGGGGCTATGGGTCAGCAAGGAAATTGTCGAACGGCATGAGGGCGTTCTTAAGGTGCGCAGCCGGCAGAAACCGGGCCGCAGCGGCACCGTGTTCTACCTGTTCATGCCCTTTGAAGCCGTCAGCCGCTCCGAAACAGAACTGCCGTCGCTTTCACCGGGCCTGCTGCCAACTAGTGTTTTCCCCAACTGACGCCTACAACGCTTTTCTGGCTCAAGCTTCCACTTCGCCGGCAAAGGCCGCTCTCGCAGCCTCTACCGTCTGCCTCACATCGTCGTCCGAGTGCGCGATGCCCAGAAATGCCGCTTCGTACTGCGAGGGCGGCAGCCAAACACCCGCATCCAGCATGCGCCGGTGAAAACGCCCGAACCGGGCCGTGTCCGAAGTTGCCGCCGAAGCAAAGTCCCGCACCGGTTCTGTCGTGAAAAAGCCGGTCCACATGGCGCCTACCCGGTTGGTGGTCATGGGTATCCCGGCGCGTGCTGCCTCGGCCGCAACGCCGTCCGCCACCGCGGCGCTCAGCTGTTCGAGCCGCCCGTAGACTTCGGCCCGGTGCTGCTTCAGGTAGCCCACCGTGGCCAGCCCTGCCGCCATGGCCAGGGGGTTCCCGCTCAGCGTTCCGGCCTGGTAGACCGGGCCCAAAGGCGCCAGCATCCGCATGATCTCCGCCCGTCCGCCAAAGACTCCGCAGGGCAGCCCGCCACCGACGATTTTGCCCAGCGTGGTCATGTCGGGCGTTACGCCGTAGCGCTCCTGCACGCCGCCGAATGCTACCCGAAATCCGGTCATGACCTCGTCAAAGATCAGCACCGCCGACTCGCGCGCCGTGATGGCCCGCAGCCCTTCAAGATAGCCCGGCTCAGGCGCGACACAACCCATATTGCCGGCCACCGGCTCGACGATGATCGCCGCGATCTCGCCCCGGCGTGCGGCAAAGGCCGCTTCCACGGCCTCGAGATCGTTGTAGGGCAGCGCCAGCGTCCAGTGCGCGATCTCGTCCGGCACACCCGCCGAGCCCGGGATACCAAACGTGGCGACACCCGAGCCCGCCTTGACCAGCAGTCCGTCCGCGTGGCCGTGGTAGCAGCCTTCAAACTTGATGATGTATTTGCGCCCCGTAAAAGCCCGTGCCACGCGGATCGCCGACATGGTGGCCTCGGTGCCGGAAGACACAAACCGCAACATTTCGATCGACGGGCAGGCCTCAGCTACCAGCGCGGCCAGCTCCGCTTCGCTTGCGATTGAGGCTCCAAAACTGGAGCTTCGCTCGGCCGCCCGCTGGATCGCTTCGACCACAGGCGGAAACGCGTGGCCAAGGATCATCGGACCCCAGGAGCCGAAATAGTCGATATAGCGGTTGCCGTCGGCGTCCCACAGGTACGCGCCCTGGCCTCGCTCCACAAACGGCGGTGCGCCGCCAACGGCCAAAAAGGCCCGGACCGGCGAGTCGACCCCACCCGGTAAAAGCGTCTGTGCCCGCGCATGCAGCGCGTCCGATTTGGTCGTGGTCCGGCGGGAAATACCGGCTGGGTAGGTCAATGGTGTGATCATGGCGATGCTTATTGCTTTCCCGGCGAATGTGCCACGGGTGCGCCGGGCGTCATCACGACCTGCCCCCTGGTCGCCGTCGGCAATCCTGCGTCTGAAGCGGCGGAAGCCTTGTTATCGATAGTATCGGCCGGCGAAGGCAGGGGCCCGTTGCTGCCGCTGCCAGTTTGGCCGCCGGCTGCCGGCCCTTTTTGACCGCCATTGCCCTTGCTGTCAGGGGTATAAACCTTGCCGGTGTCCTTTGACGTGCCGGACGAGCTTTTCGAGTTGTTCTTGGTCGTGCTGGCATGCCCGCACCCGGCCAGCACGAGAAGGGCCACGAGGAGAGCTGCAGTGGAAATGGGCTTCATAGGGGGACCTTGTGAATGGATCTACTGACCTCGAGCTGCGCGGTCGCTCAGCACGCCCGCCGGCCGGCCGCCCTGCCACTCCGGGTGATAATCCACCCCGATCAAGCCCAGGTTATACGCAAAAACGAGCTTGGCCTGGTTGTACTCAAAGGTCGCGTTCACGGCCTGCACCTGCGCCTGCGCCAGCGTCGAGGCGGCTTCAATGGCGGGCAGGTTCTGCTCGACCCCGGCCTGGAAGCGCTCAATCGCCTGGTTCAGCGCGGTCTGGCCCAGGGCGACATTGCTTTTCGCGACCGCCAGGTTGGTGGTGTAGGCCTTCAGATCGATCAAGCTGCCGCGGACCTGCTGCCGGATCTCTTCGCGAAGATTGCCGACCTGGGCGCGTGCGTTCACAAGCTGGTACTCCGCTGCGTCGCGATCCGAGCGGAACTTGCCTTCCTGGAACACGGGGATCCGGAGTGTGCCGACGGCTGAAAAGGTACCGTGATAGACGAGCCCCGGCACCCCGGTGATCGCATAGTCGCCGTTAAACAACAACGTCGGAAAACGCTCATGGGTGGCCGCTTTGCGCTCCTTTTGCGCTGCCAGCAGCTGCTCCACGCTGCTCTGGAAATCCTGCCGGGCGCCCAGCGCTTCCGTTTCAGCCGCATCCGGGCTCATCAGTTCGAGCGCAGGGAATGGCGTTGCTTCCACAACGGCGATCTCCTGGTCCGGGGCAAGACCGATGGAGCGATTCAGGGCGATCTTGGCTTTTTGCAGCGTGTTGGTGGCGGCGATCACGGCCTGCTGCTGCGCCCCATACTGCACCCGCGCCCGCAACTCGTCCAGGTTGGCTACCACGCCGGCCTGGTGCTCCTGCTCAGTCGTGTACAGTACGGCCGCATCGGTTTTCAGCAGCGACTGGTCGAATTCCACCTGCGACTGCGCCGCGATCACCCGGAGATAGGCGACCCCGACATTCTCGACAACCTGCCCTCGAGCGTCCACCGAGCTCTCCGCTGCCGCCTTCAGGCTGTGGTTCAGCGCCGATAACAGGTCAAACGCTGCCCAATTGAACAGGTTCTGCGACAAATTGGCGATGCCCTGCGTTACATCCACCTTCACAATGAATGGAAAGGTGGTCATTGCTCCCCCGCCTCCAAGTGCACCCAGCTGACTGACCAGCCCCGGGCGGAATCCTTCAGACTGCAGGTTGAACTGGTGAAACGCATGCGAGCCCTGGACATCGATGTTGGGCAGCAGGATATTGAGGGTTTGCAGCCGCTGCGCCCGGTTGCTTTCCTGGGCTTCTTTCGCGTAAACCAGGCCCAGGTTGTTCTGGATTCCCATCTGCAGGGCATCGTCCAGGGTCAATGGAAGCACCCGCGGCACAGCCGGCCCGGTTTGGACGCTGCCGAGGTAAGGGTTTTCGACCGAGCTCTGTGACGGCAGCTGCACCGGGAATCCGCCGCCGGAGCTGCCGCCTAGATTGCTTCCCGACGTGCTTCCGGAGGTGCTCGACCCCGATGGGGCCGGTGCGCTGGGCAAAGACGCGCTCGATGTTTGTGCGGCTGCCGGGCGGGTTGGAAGGGCCAGTACGAGAAACAAGGCCGCGGGTAAGACGCGGGTGAATATACTGCCCGGCCTGCCGCTGTTCACTCCCTTGCCGCTTCGCACTCGACCACCCATTCGCACCTGCTCCTCGCCCGCGTCCGATGGCGACAACCATTAGAGTCGATTTTGCTCCTGGAGTTGCCGAAAGTCTTTCGTACCCTGGCAGTGTGCCTGAATGCGAAGGCTCACCTCGGGGCTTCGGCGCACGGTTAAAATCAACCCCGATGCCCCCGTTCCCTGAACCCGCCGCCCCCGGCGTCGTACGAAGCATCCTCCGCACCCTGCGGCCCATGCACGCGCATACGGCCTGGACGGCCACGCTTCTGCTGACCGCTGCCGCCTTTGGATCGAAGATCATCTCGCTGGTGCGGGTCAAGTACATCCTGTCGCTGCTGGGGAAAACGCCGGCCGCGGACGCGTTTAATGCGATGTTTCAGCTGCCCGATACAATCTCCTACTTCCTGATCGGCGGCGCTACCTCCATCACGTTTGTGACCATGCTGACACGCTACCGCGAAAGCGGCCGTGAAGAGGAGGGGGAAGAAGCACTGTCGGTCATCTTTTCGACGATGGTGCTGGTGCTCGGCTCGGCGATCCTGCTGGCGGAGGTGCTCGCCCCCTTGTACGTCCGGCTCGCGTTTCCCGGCTTTGTCGCCAATCGCGAAACCTTCGCCTTATGTGTCCACCTCACCCGTATCATCCTGCCCGGGCAGCTGTTTTTCTTTACCGGCGGCATCTTCGGCGCGGTGCTGCTGGCGCGAAAGCAGTTCACCCTTCAGGCCTTTGCGCCACTGATCTACAACATCGGCATGATCTTTGGCGGGGTGCTGCTGTACCGCCGTCTCGGTGTTTCGTCAATTGCCTGGGGCGGCCTCGCCGGCGTCATTCTCGGCCCGTTTGCGGTCAACGGGCTGGGCGCGCGCGCCGGGGGCATGCGGTTACGCTTTCACCTCGACTTCCACAACGCGGGCCTGCGCGAATGGTTCGGCAAAACCCTGCCGCTGATTCTCGGCTTTTCACTCGTGACGGTCGATGGCTGGATCATCGCCCACTATGCCTCGCGCGTGCCTGGTGCCGTGACCTTGTTTCTGAATGCCAAGCAGTTGTTCAGCGTGCCGCAAACCGTGGGCCAGGCGGCCGGAGCCGCCTCGCTCCCATTTCTTGCCGCGCTGTACGGCAAGGATGGAAACGTCCCTTTTGCGCGCTCGGTCAACGAGTCGGTTTCGCGCATCGTCGCGTTTTCGCTCCTGATCTCGTCCTGGATGGTCGCGATGAGCGGCCCGGCGGTTGACTTCTTTTTTCGTGGCGGGCTTTTCGGCCGCGGCGATGCGCACGCGGTCGCGCTTTACTTTGCCATCTTCACGGCGTCGCTGCCGTTTTGGTCGGCGCAGGCCATCTACTCGCGCGCCTTTTACGCGACGGGCAACACGCTGACGCCCATGCTGGCCTCTAGCGCCGTCGTGCTCGTATCGCTACCCGTGTACGCGGGGTTGTTTCGAGTGTTTGGCTCGCCCGGCCTTGCTTATGCGTCCGACATAGGCATCACGCTGCAGGCCCTGGTTTTCGCGGGGCTGCTTCACCGGCGCGGCATGG
>CAXTYP010000071.1:0-10231 GCA_964248435.1 uncultured Acidobacteriaceae bacterium
GGAGGTCGTGGACACGGTCCTTGATCTGTCCGAAGAAGCCGCCAAGCCTGGAATCCCCTTTCGGAACGCATGCGGCCGCGTTTGGAGAAAAAAACGCGGATCCTCTAGAATCCCGCGCCGGAGATGCCGATAGGGGGTCAACGCGATGGAAGCGAACCCCTCCAATTCGGCCTTTGCCCACAGCACACCGCTTCCCCTCCTGCTTCTCCCATGGCAGCGCCCGGGCGGACACGCGGGCATAGCTGCAAGCCAAAGCGCATCCCTGTCCGTCCCCACGCTGCTTGCGACACGGCTGCAACTTCAGCTGCTGCTGAGTGAGCGGACAATCGATCTCCGCGCGGCCGCCGGTATCATCCTGAACGATGTTGGAGCTACGCTTGAGATCTTTCGCCGCGCCGGCGAGGAAGGCGCGATGGAAGGGGGAGCAGGCGAAACACCATCGCTCGCACTCCGGGTCGAAGACTGTCTGGCCGCTCTCGGCACGGATCTTTGGATGGAAGCGGTGTGCGCCCATGCCGTGGAACGGGTGGCCGTTGAAGGCGAACAGCTTCCTCGTCTCCTGGGTTTCTGGGAGCACAGCCGCGTGCTGGCCTACAGCTGCTCCGTGGTCGCTGAATACACGGAGATCGCCTGCCCCGAAGAAGCCTATCTGGTCGGCCTCCTCCATGAGGCGGCGCAATTGCCGGAGTTGCTGGGTTGGGATCCGCATCCCCATGGAACCTCCCGGAGCGGGCTGCAAGCGTCGGCTCTCGGCGCGCATTGGCATCTGCCGCCCAACCTCCGCGCCGTCGTGGCCGGTCCCGCGGCCATGCCCGCTCCATGGCGCCACCTGCTCCAGATCGCGCATAGCTGGTCGCGCGGTGAACGGTGTCTCCTCAGCTATAGCGCCTAAAGCTCGCGCTTTGAAACTCGCCCGCAGAGCACGAATAACCGAGCCGAACGCAAACGCTGACCTCAAAAACTGGATGTGAGGAATCACGGGACCAAGGGGCACCAGGGGCACCTGGTGCGCAGGGGGACCCAGGGCGCAGGGGGGGACCAGCGTGCGCAGGGATGCCCAGGCAGTCCAGCGGCTTTCCCTTCTCCTCCGGGTCCACGGGACGTCCTGCCGGCAGGCGATTGCTCTTAGCTTGTTCTCATGGAGGCTCACCGCAATCTCACCAAACGTCGCAAACGCTCCCCGGCATCGCCCATTCGAGGGGAAACCCGGCAATTATTGCCGGGTTGGATTGGCACTTCCCGTGCACTGTACATCGGCGAGGAACACACACCGATGGACAGCGGACTTTACGCGGCCTGCGCCGGCCTGATCGCGCGCACCGACTCGCTTGATGCGATCGCCAATAATCTTGCCAATACCAGCACCACCGGTTTCCGGGCGCGGCAGGGCTCCTTTTCGGCCGTGCTGGCAGAATCCGGCAAACACCCGCTCGGCTCGGTGCTGAACCAGGTCGCCAACAACTATGGGGTGCTCGGCTCGACGCGCATGGACGCCGCCCAGGGTTCGCTCACGGCAACCGGCAACACCATGGACTTCGCCATCCAGGGCCCCGGCTACTTCGCCGTGCAAACCGCTGGCGGTACGCAATACACCCGCAATGGAGCCTTTCGCGTGTCACCGCAAGGCCAACTCATCACGCAAACCGGCGAAGCCGTTTTAGGGCAGACCGGCGTGGTCCGGCTCCTGCCCGGCCAGGTCTCCGTGAGTGCAGACGGCACCATTTCCTCCAATGGCGCGGTCGCCGGACGCTTGAAGATCGTGGAGTTTGCCCCTGGTACCGAAGTGCAGGGCGCAGGAAACAACTTCTACACCGCACCTGCCGCCAGCGTGCAGGCCGCTGCGAACTCCTCCGTACAGCAGGGGATGCTCGAAAGCTCCAACGTCAACCCGGTCACCGGGGTGGTCGCGCTCATCGACGCACAGCGCTCCGCTGAAACCATGCGCCATGCCCTGTCCATGCTCGACAGCGACATGAACAAAACCGCCGCGCAGGATCTGCCCCGCGTCAACAGCTAGCGCTTCGCAACCACACCCAAGGAGTTCCCATGGTCCGCGCCCTTTACACCGCCGCCAGCGGCATGTCCGCCCAGCAGATGAACCTCGACGCCATCGCCAACAATCTTGCTAACTCCAGCACTGCCGGTTTCCAGCAGCGCCGCGTGCAGTTCGCCGACCTGCTGTACCAGAACGAGATTTCCCCGGGCTCGGCCGCCTCCCAGCAGACCACCGTTGCGGCCGGCCTGCAGGTCGGGCTCGGCTCCCGTCCCACCTCCACCGAGATCCTGCAAACCCAGGGCAACATCTCGCAAACCGGCAATCAATTCGACCTTGCGATCTCGGGCCAGGGCTTCTTTCAGATCCTGCTGCCGAACGGTCAAACCGGCTACACGCGCTCCGGTTCCTTCCAACTGGACGCGCAGGGCAATGTTGTGACGCCTAACGGCAATCCGCTCCAGCCCGGCATCACGGTGCCGCCCGACGCCACCGCCGTCACCGTGGGCGCCGATGGCACTGTCTCTGTTACCCAGCCCGGCCAAACCCAGTCGCAGCAGGTCGGCTCCATTCAACTGGCGCTGTTTGTCAACCCCGGCGGTCTCAACAGCGCCGGCAACAATATCTATCTCCAAACCAGCGCGTCTGGCGACCCGATCGTTGGCACTCCGGGCGGGGCCGAAGGCATCGGCTCCCTCCAGCAAGGCATGCTTGAACAGTCCAATGTCAGCGTCGTCGACCAGTTCGTTCAGATGATCGTCGCCCAGCGCTCCTATGAATCGAACTCGCGCGTCGTCAAGGCCTCGGACGAAATGATGCAGCAGATCAACCAGCTTTCGCAGTAACGCACACACACGGGCGGCGCGCCGCGGAAAGGATGGAACCTACTCATGAAACCCCTGCTTCTTTCGCTGTTGATCAACGCCATCGCCCTGCCCGCGTTTGCAGCGGACCGGCCGCCAACCTACGCGCTCGACCGGGAAGCCGCCACTCATGCCGTTCTTGCCGCGCATCCAGAGCTGGCCGGTAATTCGATGGAACTCGCCACGCCCATCGCTCTTCGCGAGCCGGCTCCCTTGCTCCAGGCCGGTCCCGTCGAGCGCTCCGGGGTAGAAGGCCGGGTGCGGGTGCGCTGCCAGGACGAAAGCGCCTGCCTGCCTTTCTATGTCCTCGTGCACCTCCTGCCGGCCCAGGTACCCACTTCTAGGCAGGCTCTCGCTTCATCCACGGAGAACGCACCAATCCTGCGTTCCGGCGATCACACCTCCATGGTGATCGATAGTGGCCTGCTTCATCTGCGGCTTCCCGTCACCTGCCTCCAGGCCGGCGGGGTCGGCTCCACTATTCGTGTCGCAGGACCTTCCCGCAGCAAGGTCTACCAAGTCGCCGTCATCGACCGCACCACCGTTCGAGGCAGCCTATGATGCGTCACCTTTCCTTCCGCCTTCGCGCTGCCCTTGTGTTGGGCTGCGCCGTGGCTACCTTCGTACCCGCCGGCCATGCCACCGAGATCACCGACCTGCTGCCAAAAAAGCTGCAGCCCAAACAGCCCGATCCGGCCCAGCTGCGTGCCGACTACATCACGCGCCTGCAACTGCAAAACATGCCGCCCCCGGACGCACGCACGGTCGGCAGCCTGTGGGCTCCAGGCGCCATGCTTTCTGATCTTTCGACCGATTACAAGGCGCACAACCTCAACGACACAGTGGTCGTACAGGTGTCCGTTCAGACCACCGCCGCGCAAAGTGGCAATGTCAACAGCCAGCGCCAGTTCGCCACCACGTCCGGCATCTCCGGGCTGGTTGGCGGTATCGCGACGCACGGCACCAACCCTTTGCTCAACGCGCAAAGCAATACCACCCTCAAGGGGCAAGGGCAGACCGCTTCCAACACGACCTTTGTCACCAGCCTCACCGGCCAGGTCATCGCCGTGCTGCCCAACGGCAACCTTGTCATCGAGGCCGAGCGGCAAATCTTCATGAACAACCAGCACGAGAACCTCGTCGTTCGCGGCGTCGCCCGCCCCGGCGACATTTCGTCAGCCAACAGCATCGCCTCCACCGCTCTGTCCAATCTCGAAATCGAGATGAAAGGCAAAGGCATCATCTCCGACAGCGTCCGCTCCCCCAATCCCCTGACACGAGCCGTTCTGTGGCTCTTTGGTTTCTGACGCCATGAAGCGATTGACCCTCCAGCAAACTGCCATTCACGCCCTTTCGGCATGCCTGTTTCTGGCCGGCCTGCCGGCGAAAGCCGCCGCCCCGAACCGCACCGTGTTGCTGCGCGACATCGCCGATGTCGAAGGCGTCCGCGACAATCAGTTGGTTGGCTATGGCCTGGTCGCGGGTCTTCGCGGCACAGGCGACCGGCAGCAAACCTTTTTCACCGTTCAAACCCTCGCCAATACGCTGCTGCGCATGGGTGTCCAGATCAACCCGGCCCAGGTCGTCGTCAAGAATGTCGCCGCGGTCTTTGTTACGGCCACCCTGCCGGCCTTTGCAAGCCCGGGCATGAAGATTGACCTGACCGTTTCCTCGGTCGGTGACGCGAAAAGTCTCGAGGGCGGCGTGCTGCTGCTCACCTCGCTCCGTGGGCCGGACGGGCGCGTTTACGCCGAGGCGCAAGGCCCGCTCGTGCTCGGGGGCTACTCGGAAAGCGTGGCGGGCAACATCCGTTCCGTCAACCTGCCGACCACGGCGCGTATTCCCAATGGAGCCATCATCGAGCGCGGTGCTTCGGTCGACCTGGCGCAGTTTCGCACCGTTTCTTTCCTCCTGCGCAACGACGACTTCACCGCGGCTCGCGACGCCGCGGACGTCATCAACAAGAGTCTGGGTCACACCGTGGCTATCGCCGTCGACAGTCGCCGCATTACGGTCGACGTCGCTTCCGCGGGCGAGCCGTCCGTACCCCTTCTGATCTCGCGCGTGCAAAACCTTTCCATCAACTTTCACGAGCCCACCAGGGTCATCGTGAACGAGCGTACCGGCACCATTGTTCTGGGCGGCGATGTCAAGCTGTCACCGGTTTCACTTCTTCACGGCTCGCTTTCGATCGAGGTCGAAACCCACCTGGCCGTATCGCAGCCCGGGCCCTTAAGCAACGGCACCACCAGCACCGTTCCTGAAACCACCCTCGCCGTCAAGGATCAGCCGGCCCAGTCGATCCGGCTCGACAATGGTGCCGATGTGGACGAACTCATCCGTGGGCTTCACGCGATTGGCGCCACCTCACACGACATCGTGGCCATTCTCCAAGCCATCAAAGCGGCCGGCGGATTGCAAGCAGACCTGGAGGTGATCTAGTCATGGACGTCCTGTCAGCGAACGGCACATCCACGGGAAGCTTGGCGGTCAATGCGCAGGCAGAACGCCTGCTCGCCCAGGCTCAAAACGCCGGCAGCTCGAAAGAGCACGAGAAGATCGAGAAGGCCGGCAAAGATTTCGAGTCCATCCTGCTCGGCAGTTGGCTCGGCGACGCGGAGCGAAGTTTTGCCGCTGCTCCCGGCGGCGCGGATGATGAGGAGGATGGAGGCCGCGAACAGTTCATGGGCATGGCCATGCAGCAGCTGGCCGGTACCCTTGCCGCTTCTGGCGGCATCGGTCTGGCCCGCATGATCACCAGCCATCTTGAAAGTGCGTCAGCCTCCAAGACGGTCCCAGGACGGCCCTAAAAATAGCTTAAAGCAGGTGGGAAAGGACCACATGGGCTAACAATGCACTATTCGTGGTGCAAAAGTGAGAAAACTTGCGTCATGCTCTGAACGGAAATGGGAAGAGTGCCGATATGGGACTCGTTCAGATAAGGAGCCATGATGCGAATCGAAACCCTGGCAGCACAAGCCGTCACATCTGTCGGCGCAGACACCGGAATGGCCGCGAAGTCCGCGGCGGGGAACAGCAGCCACCAGTCTGCCGGGATGCCGGAAGATACCGCTTCGCTCGGGGCATCGCCCGTACCGGCGCTGACTTCCCAGGCGCTGGCCTCGGCCGAAGCCAGGGCAGCAAAGGTTGAAGCACTGCGTATCGCAGTCGCAAGCGCTGAATACACGGTCGATCCTGCTTTAATCGCGGACGCCATGATCAGCGTCGGCGCGTAAAGAAAGACGGGAGAAAAATATGGCGGCTCCAGCTAACACCGAAGCGGCAAACGGGGCAGCACAGCACAGCCTTGCGCAAATCGATGCGCTCGCCGGCGAAATCGGAACCGCCATCCGTGCGATCGGGGGCAACGCGCTTCCGGCGCTGGAACAAAGCATCGAGCGACAGGGTGAGCTGGCGGCCGGACTAGGATTGGCGCTTGCCCGCCTGCGTGTTGCAGGCCTGGATTCTGGCGGGACGCCTTTGCCTCCGGAACTAAGCTCCAGGTTGCGAGAGGGAGCGCGATCCCTGGCTCGTCTGAATGACGAGTATGCGGCCCTGCTCAAGCACTCCGGCCACTCGCTGAGGCTGCTCCTGGCTGTGCACGGCAGGGAAGCCGGACAGAAACATCGGGGGCAGGACTTCCGGGTCGAGCCGCTTCGGCAACAGAACACTTCGTGGGAAGGATAAAACGACCGAGATGAGTGGATTGAATGCGGCTCTTTCCGTGGCAAGCGGGGCACTTTCGGCGCAGGAAGCCGGCCTCGAAACAATCAACAACAACATTGCCAACGCGAACACGCCGGGCTATAGCCGCGAAACAGTGCAGCTTTCCGCGGCAAGCGCCGTGCAGTCCGGCAATATCTCGCTCGGTGGCGGGGTCTCCATCGACGGCGTGGCCAGCGTACGCGACCAACTGCTCAGCCTGCAGGTGCAGCAGCAAACCTCTGCACAAGCATCGGCCTCGGCGCAAAACAATGTGCTTACCTCGCTGGCTCCTTATTTTTCCGGGACCAGCACGGTCGGCTCACAGCTATCGTCATTTTTTACAAAGCTGTCTGCCCTGTCCTCTGCTCCTTCTGACGCGGCTACCCGCCAGACGGCGATGAGTGCCGCGGGAGACCTAGTCACCCAGTTCAACAACACGAGTTCCGCAATCAGCTCCGCTCAGTCCGGGCTCGGCACGCAGATCGCCACGGATGTCACAAAGATCAACTCCCTTGCAACGCAGATCGCCGCCTTGAACACGCAGGTCGCCGAAGCCACGGCAGGCGGCAAGGATGGAGGATCCGCGCTCGATAAACGCTCCTCGCTGGAAGAGCAGCTGGCCGGCCTGACCGACATCGCCATTACCAACACCGCTGAAGGCGACACCATCACGGTCGCCGGGGGCTCCGCGCTCGTGGTGGCTGGCCGCAGTCTGCCCCTTTCTGTCGGCACGGCACCAAGTGGGCTCTTGCAGGTCAACGACAGCACTGAAACCAACATCACGGGGAAGTTTTCAGGCGGAGACCTGGGTGGTTTGCTCCAGGTCCGCGATACGATTCTTCCCGGCTTTACCGGCCAACTGGACACCTTGGCGAACGGTTTCGCAAAGGCGGTGAATGCTGCCCAAACGACCGGATTCGACATCAACGGCAACCCGGGTACCGCCCTGTTCCAAGTACCATCCTCGGTCGCCGGCTCTGCCGCCGCTATCACCCTGGCGGTCAATGACGGAAGTGCGCTTGCGATCAGTTCCGATGGCTCGCCGGGCAGCAACGGCAACCTGTCGAAACTCACCGGGGTGCAGGGGCAGGCACTCGCAAATGGCATCAACCCGACCGGTAGTTTCGCGGCGCTCGTAAGCAGCGTCGGAAACGCCACTTCGCAGGCGAGTACACAATCCACCGCGCTTCAGTCGAGCCTTACGCAGCTGCAAAACCAGCAGAACTCCGTTTCCGGCGTTTCTCTCGATGAAGAATCGTCCAACCTAATCCGTTACCAGCAGGCCTACGAGGCTGCTGCCGAAGTGATTACAACCATCCGGTCCTTGTTCAGCGACACGCTCAACATGATGTCCGGTGCAGGAGCCTGACTGACATGCGTGTTGTTTCCAATCTCGAACCAAGTATCCTCGCCGGCATTCAGCAAAGCCAATCTGCCGTTCAGACGGCGTTGCAGCAGGTGTCCACGGGCCAAAGAGTCAACGTGCCCGGGGATGACCCAGCCGCTTCAGCCCTCCTGGTGCAAAACCTAGCCGCGAGCAACAACAACGATCAGTACACCAAGAACGCCGATTCAGCCTTGATTCAGGCGCAAACCGCGGACTCGGTTCTGACTTCGGTCGTATCCTTGCTGACCAGCGCCGTATCGCTGGGGGTTCAGGGCGCAACCGGAACAAACAACAGCAGCGACCGGAAGGCGATTGCCCAGCAGGTGCAGGGCTTGCTCACCAGTGTTGTCTCCGATGCCAACAAGAACTACCAAGGCGTCGCCATCTTTGCCGGCACCGAGGTTACGGGCGTTGCTTTTGCTCCCGACACCAACTCTCCAACCGGCTACACGTACCAGGGCAATGGCGGGACCAACCAGGTGCAGATCGGTGATTCGCTTCAGGTCGCCGTCAACATCTCGGGAAGCAACCTCTTCACGAACCCGAGTGGCAACGTAATCGGCTCCCTGAGTCAGCTGGTGACCGCGCTCCAGAGCGGAACTTCCTCTGACGTCGCTACCGCGACCGACGCGGTGACGAACGCAATCCACTACGTATCCGCGCAGCACAGCCTGTTCGGCAACTCCATCAACCAGATCAATTCGCAGGACGCCTTTCTAGGGCAGGAGAAAATCACGCTCAGTTCCGAAGCGAACAACCTGGTCGGCATTGACACTGCCACAGCAGCTGAAAACCTGGCACAGGCGGAAGCACATAATTCGGCGGTTCTGGCCGCCGCCGCGAAGGTCCTTCCCACGAGCCTGCTGGATTATCTGAAATAGCCATGGTGCCCTAGCTGTTTAGTTCCGGCATTCGGTGGTGCATACTTTCACGAGAAGGAGGTACTATGGGGCAAGTTCTACATCGGAGCGCCACAACGACAGAGGCGGTCCTTCGAGCAATACAAGGTAGTCAAGAGAACCTGATGATCCTGGCCCGGCGCATGGCATCAACCAAAAACTGGGGCCAAGTGGAAAATGCGCGAGTTCACCGCGGATCGCCGGACCGGTCTCGCCGTTCCCAGCTCGACGGTTTTATCAGGGAAACAAGAGGCCATCGTCGTAGCGTTTCGCAAGCACACCCTCTTGCCGCTGGATGACTGCCTGTATGCCTTGCAGGCCACGATTCCGCAGCTCACTCGTTCTTTACATCATCGATGTTTGGAGCGTCACGGCATCAGCCGACTGCCTGATGTGGAAGGCGACAAGCCCAAGAGGAGAAGTTCGACACCTACCCGATCGGCTTCCACATCGACCTGGCTGAGGTGAGAACCGCCGAAGGCAAGCTCTACCTTGTTAGTGGCCCTCAACCGGATCTCGAAGTTCGCAGTTGGTTGAACTCGTCGAAAAGCTGACATGCAGGCTGCCGCAGCCTTCTTCGAAGAGCTCATCGAAGCCGTACCGTATCCACACCGTGCTCACCGACAACGGTATCCAGTCTGCCGACCTGCCGAAAACCGCCAAGGGCCTACCGCACGCTTACTTGGCCATCCCTTCAACAGGCTCTGTCACCTTCAAGGAATCGAACACCGCCTCACCAAGCCCAACCATCCTTGGACCAACGGGCAGGTCGAGCGCATAAACCGAACCCTCAAGGAAGCAGCCGTCAAGCGTTACCATCCCGACACCCACAACCAACTTAAAGCGCACTTGAACGACTTCCTCAAAGCCTACAACTCCGCCCGAAGACTCAAGTCCCTGAAGGGGCTTACACCCTTCGAATACCTCTGTAAACTCTGGACTCAAGAGCCGAATCGATTTACCCTCCACCCAATCCACCAAATGCCGGACTGACACCTAGCGGTGCGGGGTGGCCGCGTGGGCGGATGCAGCACTGCTTGCCCGGTTGTACCTTGATCGACGGAGGTGAATCGGCGTACTGCACGGCTTGCTGGGCTCAAGTGATACGCGCCTTGGCGCTGTTCACCCACCGCAGGCCGCGCGTACGCCGGATTGAGAATGCACTGCGGCGCTGCCATGTGAAGTGTCACCGCCGGCTGCTAGATCGCGTCTTCATCCTATTCGCGGACGGGTCCTGCCGTCCCGGAGCAGGAGCGTAAGCAGCCGGTTCGCACCCATCGCCGCATCTGCCGGAGACAGCGGACGGGGCAGGGATCATTGATATCAAGCGCCAGCGTTGCCTAGAGCCTGTTAACACTTTCGAAGTGCCTCTACGATCAGGGCG
>CAXTYP010000072.1:0-10148 GCA_964248435.1 uncultured Acidobacteriaceae bacterium
CGGCTACCCGCAGGCTGCGCCGGCCATGCCGCAGCCCGACCCCGGCCAGCAAGGCATCCAGCGCTTCCAAAGCCTCCGGCGACTCCGCTGCACCAGCTTCCTTGTGCCTCATCCAGTTCATTGTAGCCAAGTCAATTCCGTGCCAGATGAGGGGCCGATTGGAGACCGATTCCACATTGACACAGCGCGGCATGGGCTCTAAGGTGAGGTCACCAGACGGCCACGGGGGCCCCACCCGCAGGCTGCCGGCACCCACGGCTTCGCCCGCTCGCAGCCCACCTTTCCGCTGCCGCTTCAAACATTCCCCTGTTTACGATCTGGAGGTTGTTTGCTCATCCGCACCCGGGCCCTCGCCCTTTCCGCGTTCACTCTCGCCGGTGCCGCTGCTTCCGCACGAGCCCAGTCCACGGCCACTGTTTCCGGCAATGTCACCGACCCTTCGGGCGCGGTCGTGCCCGGGGCGCAGGTGACCGTGCGCGGCCTGGCCACCGGCACGGATCGCCGAACCGTCTCCGACTCCGCCGGCAACTACGCCGTGCCGTCGCTGCAGCCCGGCGACTACAGCGTGGCCGTGCAGGCCCCGGGCTTCGCCGAGTACAAGGTCGCCAGGGTGACACTGCAGGTAGACCAGAGCGTCACCGCCAACGCGCGGCTCGGTCTCGCGTCCTCCGGCGAGGTAGTGCAGGTTGAGGGCGCGTCTCCCATCATCGACGCGCAAACCATCACCGTCGGGCAGGTCATCGACCAAAGAACCGTGCAGGAGATCCCGCTGAACGGCCGCCACTTTCTCGACCTGACCAACCTGACGCCGGGCACGGTGGTGCCGCCGGTGACGGGTTCGCTCACGGGCGCGAGCCGCGGACTCGGGGCCAACTCCTTCGACACCGCGGGTCAGCGGGAAGACACCGTCAACTTCATGATCAACGGCGTGAACCTGAATGATCTTTCACAAAACCAGATCACCTTTCAGCCGTCGATCAACACCACAGCCGAGTTCAAGATTTCCAACTCTACCCCTTCGGCCGAGTACGGCCGGTCGTCGGGCGCAATCGTCAACGTGGCCACTCGCTCGGGCACGAACCGGTTCCACGGCGAAGCGTTCGACTACCTGCGCAACAACTACTTCGACGCGCGCAACTACTTCAATCGCAAGCCGGCGCGACAAAACCAATTTGTGCGAAACAACTTCGGCGGTGCATTCTCCGGGCCTATTTGGAAGGACCACACCTTTTTCTTCCTCAGCTACGAAGGGCTGCGCCAGGCGCAGGCCCTGCTGTTCAACAGCAATGTGCTGGGCCCCACGCAGCGCGCATTGCTGGCCGCCAGCCCCGTGGGCCGCGCTTATGGGCAGCTTGCCAGCCTCATCCCTGCCGGCAACAACAGCGACGGCACCGTGTTCCAGGGTTCGGCACCGGGCCCGGTCAAGACCGACCAGTTTTCCGGAGACCTGTTCCACACGATCAGCGCCCAGGACAATCTCCACGCGTACTACGCCTGGCAGCAGGACGCGCGCACCGAGCCCAACCTGCAAGGCAACACCGTGCCGGGATTCGGCGATCACCGCACCGCGCACCGGCAGGTCGGCACGCTGAACGAAGTACACATCTTTTCGCCGGAGATCGTCAACGAAGCGCGAGTGGGCTTCAACCGCATCGCCATCGCGTTTAACCCGAACACGCCCGAGAACCCGGCCAGTTTCGGCATCAACACCGGCGTGCCCTACAACAACGCCCTGCCGCAGATCACCGTGCAGGATATCGCCCTCAACTTCGGCGGCCCGGCCGGCTTTCCGCAGGGCCGCTTCGACACCGCCGGCATTTTCTCCGACACGCTTTCGATCAACAGCGGCAAGCACAACCTGCGCCTCGGCGGCGAGTTCCGGCGCTTTATCGGCGTCTCCTTCTCGCAGGATCCCGGTTCGCTGACCTTCAGCAGCACCACAAACTTCATCAACGGCATCGCCAGCTCTTTCGGCAATACCCCGACCGAGGTCACCAGCCGCATCTTCGAGAACGCCGCCGGCGGTTTTGTCTCTGACAACTACAAGTTCACCCCTGCCTTCCAGGTGGAACTGGGCTTCCGGTTTGAGTGGAACGGCACACCGACGGAGGGCGGCGGTCGTCTCGTCAACTTCAATCCGTCGACCGACACGCTGTTTCGCACCTCGCAGCCCTACAACCAGAACTACAACTACGAGCCGCGCGCGGGCTTCATCTGGGACGTACGCGGCGACCAGCGCACCGTGCTGCGCGGCGGCTACGGCATCATGGCCGACGAGCCGTCGAGCGGCGTGGCCGGCAACCTGGCCAGCAATCCACCCAATGCGAACCCGATTCTTGCGACCGGCTCGCTGCCGGTCGGCACCCTGGCCGGCGGCAACCTTTCGGCGCTGGCACCGTACGCGGTCAACTCGAAGTTCAGCAATGGCTACGCGGAAAGCTACAACCTCAACCTTCAACAACAAATGGGCGGGGGCACCGTGCTGGAGCTGGGCTACATTGGCTCCGAGAACAAGCACCTGCGCATCCGCCGCAATATCAACCAGCCGAACCATCCTCCAGGCAGCCCGGCCGGCGGTATCAAGCCGTACCTCGCGCTTTCACTGGCAAGCCCGTTTCGCCCCGGCGCGGCGCTCAACAGCATTGCCTATGCTGACTCCGACGCGCTTTCCAACTACAACGCGTTATGGGTGGTGGTCCGCAAAAATCTTTCGCACGGTCTACAGTTCAACTCCAGCTACACCTGGTCCAAGTCGCAGGACATCAGCTCGCTTGGCTCGCAGGGCGGCTACACCCTGCAGGACAACTACAACCCGCGCGGCAACTACGGCCTGTCTGACTTTGATGTTCGCGACCACTTTGTCTTTTCCGGCACCTGGAACCTGCCGCTGGGCCACGGCCGCGTTCGCGAGGGCTGGCTGCTGGCCAACATCACGCAGCTGCAAACCGGGAACCCGCTCAACGTGGTCACCACTAACACCACTTACAACGGCACCGCGGGGACCATCCGGCCCTTTCTGATCGGCACTTATCACACGGGCCGGCAGCCCGTGCTTCCCACCGGTCGCGTCCCCTACATCCAGGGCAGCGCCTGCTCCACCATCGTGGCCGGGTGCGCTTTCTATGCTCCGGCGGCGGGCGGGTTCGGCACGCTGCGCCGCAATGCGCTTAACGGGCCCGGCTTCAACGACAGCGATCTATCCGTTGAAAAAACAACAAAGCTGGCGGAAGCGACCGCGCTGGTCGTACGGCTTGACGCATTTGACGTGTTCAACCATGTCAATTTCAGCAATCCAAACCTGACGGCCAGCGGGTCCAGCACGACCTTTGGCCTGATCACAGCAACACGCGGACAAGTGGGCGATGCGGGCTCGTCGCGACAGCTGCAGTTCGCTATGCGGTTCGAGTTTTAACTGCGGCCGCTAACCATAAAGATGCAAAACAAAGTGGCAGCCGCGGCTGCCACTTTTGCGCTTTCCGTCACCATAGTTACGTTCCACGTGGAACAATCCGGCTGTGCACACACACACGCAGGCGGGCGTTTACTCGCCTTGTAGATCTTCCTGGCGCTCCTTGCGACGCGCCAGGTCATCGAGCTGCCGGCGCCAGTCGAGCGTGTCGAGAAAGCCGCGCTGTTCGCGCCAGTTCGGCTCGACAGTAATATGTAGCTGCAAAAACACGCGCGTGCCCAGCAGCTGTTCGATCTCCCTGCGCGCCGACGCACCGATGGCCTTGAGCTTGACGCCGCCCTTGCCGATCAGGATTGCTTTCTGCCCTTCGCGCTCGCAGTAGATGGCAGCGCTGATGCGCGTCAGCGGCAGCTTTTCATGCCCGGGGTCCATCTTTGACTTGCGCTGGTTCACCGGTGGCTCTTCCCACTGCTCGATCACCACCGCGCTGGCATAAGGGACCTCTTCGCCGGTCTCCATCAGGATGCGTTCGCGGATCAGTTCGGCGGCGAGAAAGCGCTCCGGCTGGTCGGTGAACTGGTCTTTCGGAAAGTACCGCTCGCCAGTCGGCAGGTACTCGACCAGCTTTTCGACCAACAGTTCCAGCCCGTCGCGCTTGCGCGCCGACACCAGCAGCACCTCCTTGAACGGATGCAGCGCACTGAGCTCGGCGATCAACGGCAACAGCGTGTCGCGCGGCACCAGGTCGACCTTGTTGACGACAAGGAAAACCGGGCACTCGAGCTTGCGGATTAACTCAAAAACAAAAGCGTCTTCGCTCGCGTCCTTGCTGAGCCGTTGTGCGCGGCGCGCCGGCGACTCCGCTTTAACTTCCCCATCGGTGGCTTGAGCGTCATCCTTGGCGGCCGGCTCCGGCTTCGCCGGCGACAGCTCCAGGCGTCGCGAAGCATCCACTATCACGATCACCACGTCGCGGCTTTCCAGCGCGTCGTACACCACCTGCATCATCTGCTTGTCCAGCAGGGTGCTGGGCTTGTGCACGCCCGGCGTATCCACAAACACGATCTGCGCCGCGGGGTGCTTGCCCTTCTGGGCCGGCACGTCCACGATGCCGTGGATGCGCGTCCGCGTGGTCTGCGGCTTGCTCGTGACGATGGCTACTTTTTCGCCTGTGAGCGCGTTCACCAGCGTCGACTTGCCCGCGTTGGGTCGCCCCAGGATCGATACAAATCCACTCTTCAAAGACTTTCCTCTTTCGCTGCTAACCCGCCGCGCCGGCTCGCGACACACGCATCCGCTCGATGCGGCGATCGGTGGACGCAAGGATTTCAAAGCGCAATCCATTGTCCTCCACCACCTCGCCCGCCATGGGAATGCGGCCGGCCGTTTCGCTCACCAGGCCCGCGACCGTGGTCGCTTCGTAGTCTTCGGGCGCTTCCCAGTCGTTGCCGATCAGGTTTTCAAGCTCGGACAATTCGAGCTCGCCCGGCACCGTCCACACGCCCGTTTGCTCTTCGCGAACCCCTTCGCCTTCTTCCTTGTCGTGCTCGTCGGTGATCGCGCCGACGATTTCTTCGAGCAGGTCCTCGATCGTGACCAGGCCGGCCACGCCGCCGTATTCGTCGATCACGATGCGCATGTGCTGCTTTTCGCGCTGCATCTCACGCAAGGCTTCGTTGGCGCGCTTGGTTTCAGGGATAAAGGTCGCTTCGCGCGCGATCGCGCTTACGGTTTGTGTATGCGCGGCGATGTCAGTGACCTGGAGGATATCGTGCGCGAAAACGATGCCCGTGATGGCATCCAGTGTGCCTGCGTACACCGGAATGCGCGAAAAAGCCTTGGCTTGCAGCAGTTGCAGCAGCTGCTCGATCGTGAAGTCTGCAGCGACGGCGAACACACGGGGGCGCGGCGTCATGACCTCGCGCACCAGCTTGTGGCCGAACTCAACCGCGGAGCGAATCAGCGCGTGGTCCTCTTCTTCAAGAATGCCCTCTTCCTGCCCGGCTTCGATCAGCGCGTCCACGGCCGCTCCGGCGTCTTCTTCTTCCTTTTCAGGAGTGGGCTCGCCGGCCAGGCTCACGATGGAGAACAGAAAGGACACGGCAAAGGTGACGGGCATAAACAGCAGAAACAGCAATCGCAAGGGTAGCGTAAAGCCCCGCAGCCACAAGCCATTGGTACGAACGATAAGCGCGTACGGCAGCAGCCGGTTGAATAACACAACCGTAAGCACGATGCCGGCCACAGCCTGACCGAGGGTAGGCCAGATCGATGTGCCGGGCCGGGTGCCATGGTCGAACAGCAGCACCGCGTAGACCAGCGTGAGCGAAGCGATCGAAAGCTGCGACAGGATTGCGGCTGAAAGTGAGATCTGTTCGCGGCTTAAACCCAGGCGCGGCTCGATCTGCTCTTCCCAGGTGTCGATGTTGGCTTCAAAGCCGCGCGACAGGAACTTGCCCATCTCCGAGTAGAGGCGGTCGATATAGGAGACAAGCGTGAGCACGCCAAGCAGAACCAGCACCAACAGGAGAATGAGCCAGATCATCGCGCGCCTGCCTTGCGGGTGCCGAGGGGCGGCACGGCCCCGCGATGAATTGTGCGTTCAACAAGGCTTGAAGGCAGGCCGAGATGGGTTCGGAGTGCCCCTTCACGCCGGCGCATCTGGCCTTCATCCCGCTCGTGGTCAAAGCCGGCGAGGTGCAGCAGCCCATGCAGCAGCAGGATTTTGACCTCCAGCAGCAGCGAGTGGCCCCACTCTTCGGCCTGGCGCGAAGCCGTGTCTACGGAAACGGCAAGGTCGCCGGCGAGCGGATTTCGTACGCCTTCGATGGGTGCGGCAGGGAAGGAAAGAACGTCGGTGGGCTTGTTTTTACGGCGGAACTGCCGGTTGAGCTCCGCGATGGCGTTGTCGGTGGTGAGCAGGACCGAAACCTTGCCGTCAAGCGGAATGGCTGCGGCTGTTTCGCGCAGAAAACTGCGCAGTTCTCGAAGCGGAAGGGCTCCGCGCGGTACCCGGACGTCCGGCGCGATGTCGATCATGATGGCGGCCACGGGTTGCGGCCTGTGCTGGCTCCAGTGCTGGCGGGGGAGACGAAAACAGGAGAGCGATGCTCTCCTGTTTCTTCCATCGTATCGCAAAACATGCGGCTTTACTGCGGTTTGCCGGCCTGCGACTCGGCTCCGGGGCTGCCGCCGATGCCGAGCGGCATCTGTTCGGCCCGGCCAAAGTGGTCGTAGGCGCGAATGATGCGCTGGACCAGGTGGTGCCGCACCACGTCGCCGTCTTCGAAGTGGATGAACCTGATCCCGTCGGTACCGGACAGGATCTTTATCGCTTCGACCAGGCCGGAACGGCGGGGGTTGGGCAGGTCGATCTGGGTCACGTCGCCCGTGATGACGGCCTTGGAGTTGTTGCCGAGCCGGGTTAGAAACATCTTCATCTGCTCGGAGGTGGTGTTTTGCGCCTCGTCCATGATGATGAAGGCGTCACTGAGCGTGCGGCCGCGCATAAAGGCGAGTGGGGCGACTTCGATGATGTTTTTTTCAATCATCTTGTCGACGCGTTCAGGTTCGAGCAGGTCGTAGAGGGCGTCGTAAAGCGGGCGCAGGTAGGGATCGATCTTCTCCTGCAAAGAGCCGGGAAGAAAGCCGAGGCGTTCGCCGGCCTCGACCGCGGGGCGGACCAGGACGATACGGCTGACCTTTTTGGCAAGCAGCGCGGCGGCGGCCATGGCGACGGCAAGGTAGGTTTTGCCGGTACCGGCCGGGCCGATGCCGAAGGTCATGTCGCTCGCTTCAATCGCTTCAACATACATACGCTGGTTGACGGAGCGAGGCTGCACGATACGCTTGACGCCGCCGGTGGAGCGCTTGTTGCCACTTTCGATCAGCGAGCGGAGGGTCACGGTGGGGTCGCAGACGACCAGCTTGAGCAGGGCATGGAGCTCGCCGTTGTGGGGATGGATGCCACGGAGGCGAAGCTGTTCGAAGTCCGAAAAGATGCCGGCGACACGATCCAGGGCAGGTTCGGCACCGGTGACATGGACTGCGTCGGAACGGAGTTCGACGCGGACCTGGAGCTCACGCTCCATCAGCTTGAGGTTTTCATCGCGGGTCCCGAACAGGGGCTCCAGGTTGGGCGTGATTTCAAGCGTTCTGGTGGTCATCAAGGGATGAATGGGCCTCCAACCGCGGCTTTCGGCTGTGCGAACAGCAGGGCTCCACGGAGGTTGGGACGGTTAGGAGATGCGGGGGTGGGGCGCGGAAACAACGCGAGGGCCAGGGACGGCGGCCTACGACAAAGTGTTTCCCCGGGGCTGAAACAAGGGTCGATGCGGAAAGAGTAGCGCCGGAAAAGCCGGGCGTCAATCGCCGGCTTGTAAATCGCTGTAACGAGGGTGGAGCACGGCCAACGCAGGGACCCGAAAGCACGTCTTACCCACTAGATAAGCGGTTACCAACCGCTGAGAGGTTACCCAATGGGTTTGCTGACACCGAATGATATTCAGGATTTCCGTTCCCTTTACACCCTGCAACTGCGCTACCTGCTTTCGACCGAGAACCAGATCGTGAAGGGTCTCAAGAGCATGATCACCCACGCGAGCGATGAGCAGTTGAAAGGCGCGTTTCAGTCGCACATGCAGGAAACCGAAATACAGGCGCAGCGCCTGGAGCAGATGATCAGTGACATGAATGGCGAGGTTGACGACAAGAAATGTGCCGTGACCGCAGCCCTGCTGGCATCAGGCGAGAACATTGTGAGCGAGTCGAAGGAAGGCCCGGTACGCGACGCGGGCCTGTTGGCGAGCGCACAAAAGGTGGAGCACTTCGAGATGGCGTCCTATGGCTCAGCACGCGACTGGGCGAACATCCTGGGTCTTGAAGAGCATGCCGGCATGCTGCAGAAGACCTTGAACGAGGAAAAGCATGCAAACGAGCTTTTGAACACGATCGCTCAGCGCATGAACCCGGTCGCCGCGACAGCTGCCGTGGCTTAGTCCTGGTCCGAGCCAGGTTGATGGAACAAGGGGAGTGGCGAAGCCACTTCCCTTGTTTCTTGTGCCTGGCGCGCGCCCGATGGCCGCCCTACTGCGGCAGGAGTTGATCGATTTCCCTGGCGTGGTAGTCGCGGTTGAGCGCAATCGTCCAGGAGCCATCCGGCCAACACAAGAAGATAAAGCGGGGCTCATCCATGGCTGTTCCTCCAAAGTAGGGAATGGCGAACCGCCGGGCAACCCGGCGAGTGAATGGCTGAATCCTAGGGTCCGCACCCAGCGGAAGCAAGCAAATTAGCGAAGCCGGGAAGTACGTTGGTCACCTGCTCACCCCTTTGTGTGAGCCGCTGGGGCCGGAAACGACGGGCGTTCCCGAGTTTTGGGGTGGAAGTGGCCCCTTCCATGGTTCCGGGCCAGCTTGACCGTAGCTCTTCGGCACGGTAGGCTTTAGGTTTGCAGGGAGCGTCGCGCAGCCGCTTCCCTTCTATTCCTCCAAGAGAGCAGATACTCAGACACCATGGCAAATCATGTTTCCTCGTTGAAGCGCGTCCGGCAAACCAAGCGGAAGACCGGTGTGAACCGCGCAAACAAAAGCCGCATTCGCGGCAGCCTGCGCCTGCTTCGGGAAGCGATCCTGAAGGGCGACGCCGCGGGTGCCGCGACCCAGTACCGTGCGACCGTTTCGGCCCTGGACAAGAGCGTGCAGAAGGGCATCGTGCACAAGAACACCGCTTCGCGCTATAAGAGCCGCTTGAACGCGCGGGTGAAAGCCTTGTCCGTTTCCGTAGCCAAGTAGGTTCACGCAAGGACGCAAAGGAGGCCGGAGCGGAGATGCTCCGGCCTCCTTGCGTGGCCCAGCGCTATTGAATCTCGAAGACGTCTTCGCCCCGGCCTTCCAGCTGGAGAGCCCGCTCGGCAACCTTGCGGGCGAGCTCGTAAAACTCCGCGGCAAAGGCCGCGTGCGGCCCACCGAGAGCGACAGGCGTCCCATTATCACCGCCGGCGCGTATGGCAGGCGCCAGTTCGATCGAGCCCAGAAACGGTACCCCGAACTGGTCCGCTGTGCGCGCGCCACCCCCTTTTGAGAAGATATCGATTTCATGGTGGCAGTGGGGGCAGGTGAAGTGGCTCATGTTTTCGACGATGCCCAGCACCTCCACGTTGACCTGGCCAAACATCTCGAGGGCTTTGCGCGCGTCCTGAAGCGCCACGTCGGAAGGGGTGGAAACCACGACGGCCCCGGTCAGCGGCACGGTCTGGACGAGCGAAATGACGATGTCGCCGGTCCCCGGCGGCAGGTCAATGAGCAGGAAGTCGAGCTCGCCCCAGGCCACCTGCTGCAGGAACTGCCGCATGATGCCGTGCAGCATGGGCCCGCGCATGACCATGGGCTTGTCGCCCGGCGAAATAAGGCCGACGGACACCAGTTTGACCCCATGCGCGAGGTTGGGTTCAATCCGGTTGTCAGGCAGGACCCTGGGCTGGCCGGTGGAACCGAACATCAACGGCACATTGGGTCCGTAAACATCGGCGTCAATGAGGCCGACGCGCTGCCCGAGCGAGGCGAGCGCGATAGCAAGATTGACGGCAACGGTGGTTTTGCCGACGCCGCCCTTGCCGGACCCGACTGCAATGATGTGCCGAATGCCCGGCAAAGCGACCGGGCCGCTTTGGGTGGAGGGTGAAGCCATGGCGAACCTTCTTTCGTGGGTTGCGGAGATTCAAGTTCAAGGCGAGGTGGACAG
>CAXTYP010000073.1:0-9862 GCA_964248435.1 uncultured Acidobacteriaceae bacterium
CGAACGCGAGCTATGCCGACACGGCCGAGCAGTTGGTGCATGTGATCCGGCAACAGCTGAAAGAAGGCGCGGACTTCATCAAGATTTACGAAACCGGTGCCGACCATCTTGTAGACGGATCGCTGCGGACGCCGTACCAGTACACGGAGGCGGAGTTGGCCATCGCCGTGGCGGAAGCCGCACGGCAGGGAACCCGTGTGGGGGTGCATTGCACCGCCGAGCCGGGCGCGTCGTATGCGGCGGAAGCCGGCGTTGCATCCATCGACCACGCCTACCAGCTCAGCCCGAAGACGATGCAGTTGATGAAGGAAAAACAGATCTACGCGGTGCCCACGTTTGCGATTACGGAGTACTTCGCCGAGCATGCCGCGACGCCCACCGGCAGCGAACACGAGCGCGCGATGCAGAGCCTGCACGCGGCGGAGTTCCGCAAGCAGCTGGCCGCCGGCGTGCCCATGGCGGTCGGCTCCGACGTGGGTCCGTTTCCGCATGGGACGCAGGCGCGGGAGCCCGAGCTGATGGTCGAGTACGGCATGCCCGCTGCTGACGTGCTGCGGGCCGACCTGCTGAACGGGGCGCGGCTGCTGGGCTGGGAAGGTGAGATCGGCGAGCTGAAGCCCGGCTTCTACGCCGACGTGGTTGCAGTCGACGGCAACCCGCTCGTGAATATCGGCTCGCTGCGGGCGGTGCGCTTTGTGATGAAAAACGGCGTGGTGTACCGCAACGAACTGGCCGGTCAGCCTGCGGGTGAGGGGAAGCGATGAAGGGCTGGATGATGATGGGAGCGTTTGCAGTGCTGTTTGCAGCCGGGGCGCATGCGCAGGCACCGGCTCACAGGTGGGCCGTGGTGCTCCATGGAGGGGCGGGTGTGATTGAGCGCTCGTCGATGACGCCGGAAGCAGAGCGCGGCTACCGCGATGGTTTGAATGAAGCGATCACGGCGGCCGGGGCGGTGCTGGACCGGGGCGGCTCGGCGCTGGACGCGGTGGAAGCCGCGATCCGGCTGCTGGAAGACAACCCATTATTTAACGCGGGCCGCGGCGCGGTGTTTGCGGCTGACGGCACCAACCAGTTGGACGCGGCGATCATGGACGGGGCCACGATGAAAGCGGGCGCGGTGGCGGATGTGCAGAAAACGCGTCACCCGATCTCGCTGGCGCGCGCGGTAATGGACCGGTCAAACAACGTGATGCTGATCGGTGCCGGCGCGGATGCGTTTGCGGCGCACGTGGGGCTGGAGCAGGTGCCGCCCAGTTTTTTCTTTACCGAGCGCCGCTGGGACGGGCTCGTGAAAGAGCTAAAGGCGAACGGCGAACCAGTGCCGGCGCGACCCGTGGGAGCGCCGCCGGCGCCGGGCAAGCCGCTCACCTTCTTTGAGCAGCCCGACGCACACAAGTACGGTACCGTGGGTGTCGCGGCGCTGGATGAACATGGCGACATTGCCGCCGGTACCTCGACCGGCGGCGTGACGGGGAAGCACTGGAACCGCGTTGGCGACTCCCCGATCATCGGCGCGGGCACGTATGCGTCGGACCAGTCGTGCGCGGTATCGGCGACTGGCACGGGTGAATACTTTATCCGGTTAACGGTGGCGCGAACGATCTGCGCGCTGGTGCAGTACAAGGGCCTGCCGCTGCAGCAGGCTGTTGACGAGCTGGTGCAAAAACAGCTGCCCGCAATCCACGGCGATGGCGGCGTGATCGCGATAGCGCCCGACGGGCAGATCGCCTGGAGCTTCAACACGCCGGGGATGTTTCGGGCAAAGCTGCGGCAGGGCGGCACGCCGCAGATCGGCATCTACCGCGACGAGCCGTGACGGACAGCGGGATCAAAGCCGGCTTAGACGGGGTTCCGCTCCCGCCCGAAGGGGTGAGCGCATGGAGGCGGGCCAGGCGTCGCGAACTGCTGGACGGGCGCGCGGCGCTCTCACCTAACGAGCATGCGCGTAGAAGCGCGGAGGTGGTCAGCCGGGCGCTGAGGGCGTTTGATAGTGGCGATCTTCCAGCCCTGCGGGGCAAGATGGTCGGCGGCTATTTCCCGTTCCGAGGGGAGATCGATGTTTTGCCGCTGCTTGCTGAGGTGCAGCGACGGGGCGCGGAGATCGCCCTGCCGGTGGTGATGGGGCGAGCGCAGCCGCTTGCATTTCGTCGCTGGGTGCCGGGCGACCCCCTGGTTGCCGGTGTGTACGGCATCCCGTACCCGGCGCGGGAAGACCGTGTCGAGCCGGATCTTCTGCTGGTGTCCCTGCTCGGCTTCGACCCGGCCTGCTACCGCCTGGGTTATGGCGGCGGCTTTTACGACCGCACGCTTAGGGCCGCCACGACCAAGCCGTTCACGGTTGGACTCGGCCTGGAGCAAGGGTGTTTGCCGACGATCCATCCGCAGCCATACGACGTGGCGCTGGACTGCACCGTGACGGAGAGCAGGCTGTTTGGGCGGCAAAACCTACCGTGAATTCAGCCTCATCCTGCGCAGCAACGGCGCCATGGTAAGCCCTTGCACCACGATTGAAAACACGACCACCACATAGGTGACGACAAGGAGGCCACTTTCAAGCCCGTGCGCGCGCGGCAGGGCCAGTGCCAGGGCCACGGCCAGGCCGCCGCGCAACCCGCCCCAGGTGAGCACGGGGATGTTGCGCGGCATGCGCGCATGCACCATAGCCAGCGCGTACGCGACCACACTGACGCTGCCAAGGCGCGCCAGCAGCACCACCGGGATCGCAAGGAGGCCTGCGACGACGAAGCTGGCCCGGATGGGCATAACCAACAGCTCAAGCCCGAGCAGCAAAAACAGCACCACGTTCATGATGTCGTCGATCAGCTCCCAAAAGCGATCGACGTGCTCGCGCGTGGTTTCGGACATGGCCATCGCGCGCGCGCGTCCGTTGACAAGGAGGCCCGCGGCGACGACCTCGAGCGGTGCCGACAGCTGCAGTGCATCGGCCAGCGCATAGCCGCCCATGGCGAGCGCCAGCGTCAGCATGACCTCGATCCGGTAACTATCAACCGACCGGATGAGGCGGTAGGTGAGGTAGCCCAGCAGGCCGCCCATCAGCAATGCGCCTCCGGCCTTGAGCAGCAGCAGAAAGAGAAAGTGGCCCAGCGCCGGTGGTTTGCCGCTGCCGGATGTTTGGATCAGCGCCAGAAAGATCACCGCGCCCACGCCGTCGTTGAACAATGATTCGCCGGCCAGCTGCGATTGCAGGCCGGCCGGCGCGCCGACCCGCCGCAGCATATCGAGCACAGCGATGGGGTCCGTCGGTGAGATAAGTGCGCCAAAGAAAAGCGCGCCCAGGGTTGAAAGGGGGAAGCCGATCAGCGAAAGCGCGCCCTTGAACAGGACGGCGACAAACACGGTGGACAATGCAGTGGCGCCGAGGGACAACGCGAGTACCGGCAGTTTTTCGCGCCGCAACCGGTCGAGGTCAAGCTGCATGGCGCCGGCGAAAAGCAGAAAAGCCAGCATGCCGTGCAGCACAACTGCCTTGAAGTCGATGCCGGTGACCACCTGCTCGGCACCCCGGCGCAGCCCCGGTACCAGGCGGCCGCCGATCAACAACGCGGAAGATGCCCCGAGTGAAAGCAGCACGGTGCCGATGGAGGTCGGCAGCCGGAGATAGCGGTGGCTGACAAAGCCGAACAGCGCTCCAACCGTAACAAGCGTGCTGAGAAGCGCAAAGGTGCTCATGGCTAACCGGGTTGGATGTTTGGGAAGCGCGATCCTTTACTGGCGTGAATGCGATTGCTGTTAAGCCGTGCTGAGCGGAAGCGCGGGCGGCGTGGGCAGTCCTGCCTTCGCGTAAAGCGCGGGCCGATGCTCGTCCCAGTGCCTGCGCCGGACAAGGTCGCCGGGCTCGTCGTAGTAGTTCCACGGCAGGTGCCGCGAGTTGAGGCCGACGAAGTGTGCGCCGCAGGTACCCAGCTCCGGCTGGCGCGGCCAAAAAGGCGAGCAGATGCTGACCTCTTGCTTTTTCACAAGGAGGCAGGGGGAATGCCGGTGAAGCGCGGCGGCCTGCAAACCCTGCTCATCGAGCTCAGAGCACAGCAGCATCGGCTTGCCTTCCGCTTGGTCGTAAGCACGAAGCGTGTGGGCCAGGGCGGGAACAAGCGCGAAGCCGGGCGGCAGCCCGCGGATGCCGGAGTTGATGCAGCCGGGCACCGCCGCATCCTGCTGAAACTGCCCCAGGCAGCGGTCCACGTCCTCGGCCATCAGGGTTGCGTCGGTGCGATCGAGAAACTGCCGCAGCGCTGCCGGCCATTCCCACAGGAGGCAGTCGTTATCGAGGGACAGCTCATGGAGGCCGGGCCACAGTTGCGCGGGGATTAATTTCCAGCCGACGCCTTCGGCCATGGTGGGGTCGAGCCGCCCGGCGAGTACCGGCGGCAGGTCTGCCAGGGTGACGGCGCACCATGCGACTCCACGGGGAAGGGCACCGGTGCGTCTTTTTGCGAGCTCAAGCGGAACCGTGTTGACGCAGATCGCATATGCCGCTGCAGCGCCAAAGAGCCGGTGGGCGCAGTGGACGGACAGCCGCAGCGCTTCCCACCCGCGCGAGGAAACATCGCCCACGGTCCAGCGAATGCCGAGCGCGGTCAACCGGATGCACCCAGCAACTCCGGCTGGTAACGGGCCGACCGGCGGCCGGACATTTCGCCGTACAGGTGCATGGATTGCGCCACCATGCGCCCCAGCGGAAAGCGCCGCGCCGCTGCTGTGCGGCAGTGGTCTCGATCGATCGTATCGATCTGCCGGATCGCATCGGCCATCTGTTCAACGGAATGGACCAGGAAACCGGTGCGGCCGTGTTCCACAATTCCGGGGATCGCGCCTGAAGGATAAGCGACAACCGGCGTTCCGGCGGCGAGTGCTTCCATGGCGGTCAGCGAGCTAGTTTCCGGCGCGAGCGTGGGCAGCAGCACGCACCTGGCTTCCGCCAGCAGGCGCTGTTTGCGCGCGCCTTCGACCGCGCCCAGCAGCAGCGCGTGCGGCCCCAGGCGAGGTGCAATTTCCCCATCGAAGTAGTGCAGGTGTTCTTTGTACGGAAAGGTTTCGCCGCCGAGCCGCAGGGGCACGCCGGCCATGCGCGCAGCGTCGAGACCGGCGTGCAGGTTTTTTTCAGGGCAGATGCGCGACAGCATCAGGGCGTAATCGCGGCCTGGAAGCACTTGCTTCTGCGCTGGCAGCGGCACGCCGTTTTCAACAACGGTGAGCCGGCTTCGCGCGCCCGGCGGGCAACTGTTGCGCTGCGAGTGCGACACGCACGCAAGCGTGTACTGCCCCGGCAAGTGCCAGATTTCGTCCGGGTACCACGAGGGCGGCAGGTGCAGCGTGACCAGCACGGGAATGTGCGCGGGGATTGTGTAGCGGTGGAAGTCGATGCCGTGCATGTGGACCAGGTCGATGGACCCGAAGATGGACTGCGATTGGAAGGCCCGGTCGAGATTGCGCTGATGGCTGGCCGTGACTGTTTCGCGGAGTTGGGGCGTGATGGTGCCTGCCGGGACTGGGGTGGGCAGTAGTCGGCCGCGGACCTCCGAGCCTTCGCGCGCGACAACGAGGGACCGGCAGCCATGCTCAACGAGCGCGGCCTCGAGCCAGGTGAGCACCTGCTCGGCCCCGCCGACCGCCCCGGGACCGACGGGCGCGAATGGAAATGCGACGCTGAGGACGGTGAGGGTCATGGAAAGCTTACGCAGCGCCCGTGTCGAGCTGAAGCTCCAGCAAAGCGGTTCCGGCCAGTTCGCGAAAGCGCTCGCCTTTAAGTGGCCAGCCCCAGCTTTCGTAGAGAAGTTGCCCAGCATGCGGGGGAGTCGTGAAGTCGTACCTTGGCGCGATGCGATAAAGCTCTGTGCTCAGGGGGAACTTTGCCAGCATCTCCTGTTGCGAGCCGAAGCAGCGGAGCAGGGTTTGTTTGCGAGCCTGTTCGCCTGGCGATAGAGCTCGTGCCTCGGTGAGCGCAGAGCGTGGGTAAGGAAGAAAGCAGCCGGTCTCCATGCCGCCCTCCTGCCCAGCGTGGTAGAACGGCGCTTCCACGATGACCGGCGCTTGCCTTTCCCGCATCATCGCGGCCGCAACGTGCACGGCAAAGGCACAGCTGTCGTGATCAGGGTGACCGCCCTCGTAGGGGTGCGTGAGAATTGCCTCCGGACGATAGGAGGCGACTTCAGAGGCAATGGCCTGCACCAGCAAGAACAGATGAAAGGCAGCCTCTTTGTCCGCAATTCTTGCTGTTTGCTTTCCTTTGCGAATGAAAAGAGGCGAAGCACTGACAAGGGGTACGCCAGCCAACGTCAAAGCGGCTTCGAGCTCCTGCTGGCGAGCATTTCTGTACCCTTCGAGCGTCGGGTAGCCATGCGCTCGCGCATCCACACCGTCGACGGGTGCGCCGTCGGTGACGCTTAGAAAGCGTGACTCGCAAAAGCGCTCCATGCGTCCGCCGAGCGCCAGCACCTCGTCGTCGGGATGCGCGAACACGACCAGCACCCGCGGCAAGGGCAGGGGAGAGCCGACGGGGGCGGCTATCCGCGCAAGCGAGTCGTGGGTTGTCAGAAGGGCCGCTGTGCTCATAGCTGGATAGTTGGGATTGCTGAAACCCAGCGGGGGATGTGTCGGCCGCAATGGAAGCCGCTGGGGAACCTGTCCAGTCGCTGTCTGGAAGCCGCCTGGAAGCCGCCTGGAGCTGTCTGGAAGCCGCTTGGAAGCCGCTTGGGAAAGTTGCTGCAGTGCCTTCTCAGCCGGTGTTGATCGCGTCGGATTTCCTTGCCGTCCAGCTCCGCTTCGGGCGCATCCCGTTGGGGTGCGCGCCATCCAATCAGCATGACCGTTTTGGACGCGATCACCGCTGTAGCGCCCTCACCAGAGATCCTTGCCGCCAGCCGAGAGCCTGAAAAGCTTTGGCGGCCGCGTCGCGTGCTCATCACCCCGGACGCGCTGGCGCTGCCGCATGGGCGTGCCATGCTGGAGCGCGCCGCCGGTTATGGGGCCGAGGTCGTCAAGCTGCGGTCGAACCGGCTGACGAGCTTTGCGGCCGATTCACCCGGCAAGAGCTACGCAATGGCCAAAACCACGTTTGCCATCGTGGTAGCACCGCCGAGCGCGCGCAAGCTGCAACCCATTCCACCGTCGGCGGACTGGCAGTTTCACGTCGCGCAGGGCTGCCCCGCGCACTGCCAGTATTGCTACCTGGCCGGCTCGCTGAGTGGGCCGCCGGTGACAAGGGCTTACGCCAACCTGCCGGAGATCCTCGAAAACCTGCGCGGCTATGCGGGCGCGGGCAAGGTAACGTCGCGGTCGCGAGAGCGCGCGCATGAGGGCACGACCTTTGAGGCTTCCTGCTACACCGACCCATTAGGCATCGAGCACCTGACCGGTGCGCTGGCGGAGTCGATCCGCTTTTTTGGCGAGTGGGACGCGCCGGTGCAGCTGCGCTGGACGACCAAGTTCGCCGCGGTCGGCGACCTCCTGCCGCTGGCGCATCACGGGCGTACGCGGGTTCGTTTTTCTGTCAATGCTGCGAGCGTGGCGCGCGACCTGGAGGGTGGCACGGCCCCCGTATCGCAGCGGATTCGCGCGCTGCGAGCCGTGGCCACGGCAGGCTATCCTGTGGGGCTGACGGTGGCGCCGATCATGCAGGTGGAGGGCTGGGAGCGCGAATACACGGAGCTGTTCGAGGCAGTCGCGCTGGCCTTGGCCGGCGTGCCCGGGCTGGACCTGACGGCGGAGCTGATCACGCACCGGTTTACGCCCGGCTCCAAGGAGGTGCTGCTGGGTTGGTACCCCAAGACCAAGCTGGATCTGGACGAGGAGCTGCGCGCGGAAAAGCGGACCAAGTTCGGCGGCTTCAAATACGTGTACCCCAAGGACACGATGGGTGAAATGCGCGCGTTTCTCGAGGGGAAGCTCCGGGCGCTGCTGCCTGCAGCACGCATCCTGTACTGGACTTAGCCGAGCTTAGGCGGTGACTTCCGGGCTTTTGGTGCCGCCCTTGGCAGCCGGCGAGCTTTGCCGGTTGATTCCCGAACCACCAGCTCCGGCTCCACCTCGACAAGCGACTCTGTTTCCTGCCCGGCCAGCTTTTTCAACAGCAACTCAGCGGCGATGCTGCCCATTTTTTGCAGCGGCTGCCGAATGGTGGTGATGCTGGGCACGTGGTAGCAGGCGGACTGGATGTCGTCGTAACCGACGACGGAAACATCCTGCGGCACACGGAGGCCGCCGTCATGCAGGGCACGGATCACGCCCATGGCCGATACATCGTTGAAACACACCACGGCCGTAAATGGATGCGCGCGCGTCAGGATGCGCTTGATGCCCGGGTAGCCGATCTCGGGGGAGTGCGAATCCTGCTCGAGCCGTATGGTGAGGTTTTCGCGGACCGGCAGCCCCAGCTCCCGGGCGGTGGCGAGCGTGGCGTCCCAGCGGGCCTCGGTGTCGGAGGAGAACGGCTGGCCTCGCATAAAGGCGATCTCGCGGTGCCCTAACCGGTGCAGGTGCCCCAGGGCGAGCTCGGCGCCGAGCCGGCTGTTGAGCACCACGTTGGAAACGCCGGGCAGCGCGGTATGGCCGGCCACCAGCACCGTCGGTAAAAAGCTGGAACTTTCAAGCTGGGTGTCGATGCCCAGGATGCCTTCCACACCGCGTGCCTCGAGGATTTCAGGGTAGGCGCGCAACAGCTCAGGCCGATGCCGGTGGTGCACGGTGAAGTACAGGTAGTCTTCGCGCATCAGCAGCTCGCCCGCCCCGCTGATGACCTGCGAATGGTAGCCTTCGCCGAGCTCCGGCAGAAGGATTCCGACGGTCTTGATGCGCTGCCCCTGGAGCTTGCGGGCGATCATGCTGGGTTGGTAGTTGAACTTGCGCGCGGCCGCGCGTACCCGCTCCCGGGTCGCCTGCGGGATGGATCGTCCCGGAGAGTCGTTTAGAACAAAGGAGATGGTGGACGGGCTGAGGTCCAGGTACTCGGCCAGCAGTTTTAAGCTGGGCCGCTGCATGGGTGCGGCAGGGGTTCCCTTTGCGGGGTTTGCGGCAGCGGCTTTGTCAGCAGGCACTTTTGTCATGGCGCTTCATGCTGTCGAACATTGATACGTCTCGGGTCAGGCGTTTGTTTCATGCCGCGCACAGGGAACAGGTAAAAAGGCACACACACTTGGGCTTGGCACCAGAGTATCAAGAAATTTTGACTTGTCGCGGACGCTTGCTGAGTTGAAAGCCCGGAGAGGAAACTTTGTCAGGTGATTCTAGCCAATCTGCTTTGTGCCTGTGGACGCAGGAAGCTGGCTGAACGGCTGTATACTCGCTCGTGCTCGAGAAAGCGCTTGGGCGAGTGCTCCAGAAAATACTGGAGAAACTGGCTCAAAAAGTGTTCCAGCAAGAAGGGTTGGGCGTGTGATTGTCGCTGCGCAGGGATGTGCCGGGGTCGTGGCCGCTCACGAGCGCGTTGCGCCTTTTGCCGCAGCCTTTTCTGCGTGGCTGTTTTCAGTTGTGTTTATGCTTACGGGCGTCGGCTGCGCTTTGATGGGGGCGACCATGCCGGCTTTACTCGCCCACTGGTCGCTTGGCGACCGGGCCGGCGGGTGGCTCCTGTTCTTGTCATGGCTGGGCGCGGCACTGGGAGCTTTGTGCAGCCGTGGCAACCTGTCGCGCTCACTGCTTCGCGGCACCGTGCTCGCGGCTGCCGCTGCGGGTGGCCTGGCGATCGCGGTGCGCGGATTTGCATTTCCGCTTGCTCTTGCTTACGGCCTGGGCCTTGGCATCGTGATGACCTCAATCAGCCGTTTGCGAGCCGAGCGGGCTGGTCCGCGCTGCTCGCAGGAGATGAACCGGCTGAACCTGCTATGGGCGGCCGGCGCCCTGGCCTGCC
>CAXTYP010000074.1:0-9861 GCA_964248435.1 uncultured Acidobacteriaceae bacterium
GGACAGGCCCTGGGCAGCGGCGCGACTGTGGCGGCCCAGCGCGGCGAGCACAGGCCATGAGGCCGGCTGCAGAGCGGCCCGCAGCGCAAAGGCCGTTGTTCGAAAACGGCCGTCCCGCGTGACAAATGGGTTGAAGTCTGGCAAGGGATCGGTTGCGCCGTCGGAGATGCCACGCAGGCATAGAAAACTCCACCCATGCGCGCGCGCCAGGCGGCCGACGGTCGCGGCCTCCATATCAACCAGCGACGCATGGTACCGCTCGGCAAGCGGCTTTTTCTCCGGCTGTGTCGCCACGTGGTCCAGCGTGACGAGGCGCAGGGGAGCACCGGGACCGCGATGGGGCGAGTCCGTCGAGAAACGCTCGCCGGTGCGTGCATCGATGACCTCGCCGACGGTAAGCACCTCGGGCGGCTTGATGCCGCAGGTGATGGCACCGGCCCACCCGTAGGAGACGACCGTATCGAGCTCGCCGGCGGCAGTGCGCAGGGCGGCAAAGGCGCGCGTCGCACCCACTGCGCCCATGCCTTGGCAGGCAGCGAAACACTCATTGTTGCCAACCTGCCCGACAAAAACGTCGTCGGTGCGTGGCCACTCGCGAACCAGCGGGTGCAGCTCGGCGGGCATGGCTGCGATGATGCCGATGCGCCTCATCGTGGCTCCACTGTGCCCGCCGCGGCCACGTAGCCGTGATCGGTAAACCAGGTGATCGCAGCCCGGAGCGCGGCGTACACGGGCACGATGCGAAAGCCCAGCTCGCGCTCGGCCTTGGCGGAGGACGCGAACATCTTTTTACACCCCATGCGCACGGCTTCAACGGTAGCGCGGGGTTCCTTGCCACGCAGACGGCCCGTGATGGCTTCGTCGAACAATGCGAACAACATCGCAACCGGGACCGGTACTTTGTATTTCGGCGAGGGCAGGCCGGTAATCGCGGACATCTTGTCGAGCAGCTGCTTGAGGGTCAGGTTTTCGCCGCCGAGGATATAGCGCTCGCCGGGCCGGCCACGTTCGAGCGCCGCGACGTGGGTGCGCGCAACTTCGTCGACGTCCACCAGGTTGAGACCCGTGTCCATGTAGGCCGGGAACTTCCTGTTCAGAAAATCAACCACGATACGACCGGTGGGGGTGGGTTTCAGATCGCCGGAACCGACGGGCGTTGTGGGATTCAGCGTGATGACATGCTGGCCTGCGCGGGCAGCTTCGAGCGCGACCTGCTCGGCCAGGTATTTGGACCGCTTGTAATGTCCTATCATCGCGGTGAGCGACACGGGTGTGGTCTCGTCGACGATCGTGCCTTCGCGATCAAAACCCATCGTAGCGACACTGGAAGTGTAGACCACGCGGGTAACACCCTCCTCGCGCGCAAGCCGCAGCAGGGCACGCGTTCCGTCCACATTGACGGCGTACATCTGCGCCGGATCGCGCACCCACAAGCGGTAATCGGCGGCCACGTGCATCAGGGCGTCGCAGCCGCGCAGGGCGGTTCTCAGCGATTCGGGGTCGCGCAGGTCGCCGGTAACAGGCTCGAATGCAGGCAGTTGTTCGATGTTGCGTACGTCGCTGGTGGGCCGGACCAACACCCGAAGATTGGCCCCGGCCCCGGCCAAAGCATGGGCCACATGCGCCCCCACAAACCCGGTTGCTCCTGTGATGAAGACTTTCATTGGCCCCTTCCTGATTGTACGGGCGGTCATGCATCTATACGGTAGCGAAGGAGACACACACTTATGGACAAGCTGGCGATCTGGGCCTACCTGGAAGCAAAGCCTGGGAAAGAACAAGAGCTGGAAGACTTCCTGAAGTCGGCGCTGCCGCTGGCGCAGGCGGAGACGGGCACGACCACCTGGTACGCGCTTAAGATCGGGCCGTCGAAGTACGGCATCTTTGACACCTTTGCCGATGATGCGGCGCGGGACGCGCACCTGAACGGAGAGATCGCCAAGGCGTTGTTCGCGAGAGCGGACGAACTGCTGGCGAGCCCGCCCGACATTGACAAGCCGGAAATCCTGGCGGCCAAGGCTCCCGGCGCGTAAGCTTCGGGAGCGTACTTTTCCGAAGCGTAGGTTTCGGCGCTGACTTCAGTCGAGAGCTTCGGGTTGGATCGCGATGCCGGTCTCGCCCGCGGCTTTTTTCTCGTGGTATTTTTTGACCCAAGCGTCAAAGCTCTTGCCGGCGGCGGTGTCGCGGCCGCTAAAGGTGAGCCCGGCGATCTCGCTGTAGGGAATGGAAATCTTGGTCCGTTCGGTCGCCGGGATGACACGCACGACGGAATCCGCAAGCGACGCGGCTGTGCGGCGATCGAAGACATAGCCATTGATGACGCGTCCGTCATGCAGCGTCAAGGTGACATCGCCGCGGTAGTCGAATGCTTTCTCAAAAGCAATCTGTTTTTCCTCGTCGGTGGCGAGCGCGGGCACGGAGCCCTGGAGGTCTTCGCGCTCGCGACCGGCGGCGATCTCGGACAGGTCAGGCTGATCAGCGGTTATGTCGGCGGATTGCACTAGACGGTTGTCTCCTGCTCGGCATGAACCTTGTTGCTCGCGCCGATCTGCACCAGTGGCACATGCGCCGGTTTCGCGGGCTGGTTCAGCAGGTCAAGCGCGCCGCGGTCTTCGTACTTGCTGAACAGTGTGGCAATTGCGGTGTCGAGCAGCCCGCGCCACGAGGCAAACGTGTAGTAAGCGCCGGAAGCCTCGTAGCCGGAGTGCACCATGCAGTTGGCGCATTTCGGGTTGCCGCTTTCCGTGCCGTAGCTGGACCAGTCGGTAGTGTCGATCAGCTCCTGAAAGGTATCGGCGTAGCCGTCCTGCAGCAGGTAGCAAGGCTTTTGCCAGCCAAACACCGAGTACGCCGGCATGCCCCAAGGGGTGCAGGTGAACTCGCGCTTGCCCATCAGAAACTCCATGTACATGGGCGACGCGTTAAACTTCCAAGTCTGCTTTCGATTGGACAGGATGGCGCGAAACAAGCGGCGCGAGCGGGCACGACCCAGGAAATGTTTCTGGTCGGGCGCTTTCTCGTAGGTGTAGCCGGGCGCGACCATCATGCCTTCGACGCCCAGCGCCATCAGTTCGTCGAAGAACGCGCGCACCGAGTTCGGGTCAGCACCGTCGAAGAGCGTGGTGTTGGTGGTGACGCGGAAACCCGCGGCGACCGCGGCCTTGATCCCTTCAACCGCGATGTCGTAGCCGCCCTCGCGGCAGACGGAAAAGTCGTGATGCTCGCGCTGACCGTCAAGGTGGACGGAAAAGCTGAGGTACTTTGAAGGCTTAAACAGGTGCAGCTTTTCCTTGAGCAGCAGCGCGTTGGTGCACATGTACACATACTTTTTGCGTGCGACCAGCCCCGCGACGATCTCGTCAATTTGCGGGTGGAGCAGTGGCTCGCCGCCGGGGATCGACACCATCGGCGTGCCCGCTTCTTCGACCGCACGAAAGCACTCTTCCGGCGAAAGCTCCTGCTTGAGGATATGTGCAGGGTACTGAATTTTGCCGCAGCCGGCGCACGCCAGGTTGCAGCGGAACAATGGTTCCAGCATCGTCACCAGCGGGAAACGCTGACGGCCGCTCAGCTTCTGCTTCAGGATGTAGGTGGCCACAGTCCAGGCCTGGGATACGGGTACTGCCATCGATGTTTGCTCCTGCTACTCGGGCTTGTGATGTCCGATCGCGGCAATTTGTTTTTGCAGCCCGGCCATGCGGGCCGTCAAAGCTGCGATTTTGATCCGGTTCAACTCGCCTTGCAACACACGGTTTTGATGTTCAACTCGGCAATGACCTGCTTCGTTCCGCCGTCCGCTGACCCCTCAATCATCCCCGCGTTCCATGGCTTTCTTATACGTGGTCAAGGCCAGCAGCGGGAAGTAATCACGGTACTGGTGATAGGCAAGGTAGAACACCCGCGGGAAGCCCGTGCCCGTGTAGATCGCCTGCCGCGTCGCGCCCTCGCCGGTCGACTCGTCCCAGCCGCCCTCATCCGTTTGATGCTCAAGCAGCCAGCGAACCCCTTTGCCGACCGAGTCAGAACGCTTATCGCCGGCGGAAAGCAGCCCCAGGATCGCCCAGGCCGTCTGCGACGGGGTGCTGACGCCGATGCCGCGCAGGTCCGGCTCGTCGTAGCTATGGCAGCTTTCGCCCCAGCCGCCGTCGGCGTTCTGCACCATGCGGATCCACTCGGCGGCCTGTTGAATCTCGGGCTCATGATTCCACATGCCCATCGACTCCAGCCCGCGCAGCACCAGGAACGTGCCGTATAGATAGTTGACGCCCCAGCGCCCAAACCACGAACCGTCCGACTCCTGTTCGCCGAGGATAAAGCGGATGGCCCGCTCAACGCGTTTGTCGGCGCGCGTGTAGCCGTATATCGACAGGGTTTCAAGCACGCGCCCGGTGATATCGACGGTCGGCGGATCGAGCATCGCGTTGTGGTCTGCAAACGGGATGTGCTGAAATATCATCTTGTCGTTGTCTTTGTCGAACGACGCCCAGCCGCCGTTGCGGCACTGCATGGCAAAGATCCAGTCGAGCGCGCGCTTGGAGACGTCGTACTGGTAGCGCTCGCGCGGGTTGTCTACCTTGTTCAGAGCCAGCAGCACCTGTGCCGTGTCGTCGACGTCCGGGTACCACTCGTTGTTGAACTCGAAATACCAGCCGCCCGGCTCGACGTTGCGGACCTTTTCGGCCCAGTCACCCTTGTGCCGCACTTCCTTCGAGAGCATCCAGTCGGCGGCCTTGAGCATGCGCGGGTCGGCGCGATCGACCCCAGCCTCGCCGAGCGCGAACATCGCCTGTGCCGTATCCCACACGGGCGACATGCAGGGCTGCATGCGAAAAGTGGGCTCGGCGTAATCGGCGGTACCGTGCGGCTCGTCAATGCCGAGCTTTTCAAACTCGTCGAGCGCGCGGATCATCTGGGGGTCGTCGAGCGAGTAGCCGAGCCAGCGGAGCGCGATCGTCGCATTCAGCATGGCCGGGTAGATGGCACCGAGGCCGTCCGACATTTCCAGCCGCGCCAGCATCCACGTTTCGGCTTTTTTAAGCGCCACCTTGCGCAAGGGGCGTATGTGCACCCGCTCGGCCCAGTGCGTCAGCCGGTCGCAGGCCAGAAAAAAATTGCGCCATGAAACGACCTTCTTGTCCCAGCGCAGGTGAAGGTTGCTGTTTTCACGTCCGCCAACAAACAGTTCGTCGATACCTTGCTCGGGCGCGATTTTTTTAAAGGGCTTTTTCGCATACGCGATCGAAAGCGGCACCAGGATAGCGCGCGACCAGGAGCTAATCTCGTAGATGTTGAAGTAGAACCAGTTGGGAAACAGCACGATCTCGGGCGGCACCGCGGGCACGGCGTCATAGTCGTACTGGCCCATGAAGCAGAGGTAGATCTTTGTAAATGTATTGCACTCGACCACGCCGCCGTGGGCCAGGATCCACTCGCGCGCCTTGAGGAGGTGCGGTGAGTCTGCCGTGTGGCCCATTAGCTTGCAAGCGAAGTAGCACTTGACGGACAGCGAAATGTTGGACGGGCCGCCGGGGTAGATCGACCAGCCGCCGTCCTCGTTCTGGTAGCGCAGCATCTCGGTGAGCGCGCGCTCCAGGCGGGCGGGGTCTCCGGTACCGAGCAGGATGTGGCCGAAGATGTAATCGGCCTCCAGCATGGGGTCGGCTTCAAGCTCGCCGCACCAGAAGCCCTCAGGGTGCTGCTTGGAGAAGACGTTATCGCAGGCGCGGGCGATCGAGTCCCGCACGCGGCCAAGCGCCACATCGAGCCGCCCGAACCTCAGCTTCGAGCCTTCGTCGAGTTGTTCCCTCCGCGGGTATGTGCTCATGCGCTCTTTTTCGATGGCTGCGAACGGTTCCCGGATTCCGAAATCCGCTGTTGCGCTAGGAAGGCGAAATGCCGGCCTGAGCGGCGGCGGCCTGCGCAATCTCGGGCGGCAGGCCGAACCGGACGTTTTCAGGCATCACTTCCACCTCTTCCGTGCTGCCGTAGCCTCGAGTGCTGAGAAAATCGACCACGCCCTGCACCAGGATCTCCGGTGCCGAGGCCCCGGCGGTGACGGCCACAGTTTCAACCCCTTCGAGCCATTCCGGCAGAATATCCTCCGCCTTGTCGATCAGGTAGCTTTTGGTGCTCAGGTTTTGCGAAACTTCGACCAGCCGGTTGGAGTTGGACGAGTTGGTGGAGCCGACGACCAGCACCAGGTCGGCCTGGTGGGCGACATTTTTGACCGCGACCTGCCGGTTTTCGGTTGCGTAGCAGATGTCCTGCGAGTGCGGCCCGGCGATGTTCGGGAACTTTTCCTTGAGCGCCTGGATGATGTCGCGCGCTTCGTCGAGCGACAACGTCGTTTGCGTCAGGTAGGCAACGCGGTCCGGGTTCGGCACCTCGAGCGCCTGCACCTCTTCGACCGTTGAAACCACCTGGGTCACATCCGGTGCTTCACCGAGCGTGCCTTCAATCTCGTCGTGGTCGCGATGCCCGATCAGCACCAGCGAGTAGCCCTGCTTGGCAAACTTGATCGCCTCCACATGGACCTTGGTCACGAGCGGGCAGGTGGCATCGATGACGCGCAGGCGGCGCTGCTTCGAGTCCTCGCGCACCGCGGGCGACACACCGTGGGCCGAGTAGATGACGCGCGCGCCTTCGGGCACCTCCGAGATGTCCTCGACGAAAATCGCGCCCTTGGCCGCCAGTTCGTTGACGACAAAGCTGTTGTGCACGATCTCCTTGCGGACGTAGATCGGCGCGCCGAAGGTTTCAAGCGCGATGTTGACGATGTCGATCGCGCGGACGACGCCCGCGCAAAAGCCGCGCGGCTTGAGCAGCAGGATGCGCCCGGTGCCGGGGGCGCGGTCCGCAGCTGGTTTAAAGGTGATCTGAACGGTTGCGGTCACCCGATCAGTATACCGTGTAAGGCTTTCCGGGCTCCGCTCCGTGGCGATAATGTAGCGCTAGAATGAAGCTCGCGAGGCATTCATGGCGACGTCAACGTATGTGTCGGTTGAGGAGTACCTGAGCACCAGCTATTGGCCGGATGTGGAGTACATCGATGGGGAACTAAGGCCAAAGAACAGCTCGATGGAGGAGAATCCCATGGTGCAGTGGGTGCATGGCCGGCTTCAAACATTTATCGCGTCCTGGTTTGACCAGCACGAAGATGAGTGGGATGTGCTGGTGGCTGTGGAGGTTCGCACCCGGATCGCGGCTTCGATCTACCGGCTTCCCGATGTGGTGATCGTTCGATCAGAACCGCAAGGGGGCACGATCACGGAGCCGCCCTTGATCGTCATCGAGATACTTTCGCCGAGAGACACCTATGCAGAAACCGAGCGTCGCGCACGGAACTATTCAGACATGGGGGTTGAAAATATCTGGCTGATAGATCCGGAGACGCGGACCGCGCGGGTCTGCAAGGGTGAAAGCTGGACGGAGACGACGCGGTTTGTTGTCGAGGGCAGCCCGATTTACTTGAATGTAGCGGCATTGTTCACACGGCTTGATAAGCGCTAAGGACTGTTATCGCAACCGAATATTAGATCGCGCCGGCACAGATCGCAGCTACATCTTCGCGCTTTACCCGCCAGTCGTTTCTTTCTTTGGCTAGTGCATCCCATTTTTGCTGTAGTTTGTTTTCGACTTCAACACCATCAGATGCTAACGTTTTGAAAACGCCGAAATTATGAAGGCGAATTATGGTATTTCGACCTACTTCGGGAAAGAGAATGAAGTCTACAAGGATACTTTCTGCCTTTACGAGTAGCTTGTGAATATCTGCTACTAAGTTCAGGGTGACTACAGCCATCTTAACTCCATTTCGGGATAATGAATCAGCTGAATGCGCTATGAACTTATTTGCAGCGACTCGGAAACATTCTATTTTCGCATCACCAAGCCAGCTATCGACGATCTCTAGCAATTGTTCACATATAAGATCGTTCGGCTGGCGCCCTTTCGGATTCTTCTTAGATATGAGATCGAATCTCTCATGTCTGTCTGTTGATCTGAACCATAAGTCTAGATCTGATCCCGTTTTAACGAACCCATAATTTTGACTACCGGATTCCTCAGTCCGCGGGTATGGTGGATTGTAGCTGCATCCATCCCGACAAACAAAATTAGATCGTGTGAACAGCTCTCGATTTTCGCGAATCTCCGAAACGATTCGTTTAAGCGATATAACGCCCCTTTTTGGGGAATTTTTATCGTGTACGTCTGTAAGTTTTCGGATTCCGAGAATCTGGGTCGCAACATATCCCCTGCTAAGGGAATTGTGAAGGATCGCGCTATTTAATGTCGGATTTCCTAATTCTCGCGCGGCAAGCAGGATGCGATATTCAATATCCGAAAGTAGCAAAGTAGATAATTGCCGCTCAACGCTGTTCGGCTCTGCAGAGTCAAGACGGCATAAGGAACGCCATAGCTCATATTTGCCCTTGAATTCTAGAATATTTTCAGAAGGTTGCACTAGCTCTCCGTTCAGAAAACAGCTCACCGGCTCGCCAGCAGCATCTGCTCCGCGTGTTTGCGGCTGGTTTCCGTTACGGTTGCGCCGGAGATCATGCGGGCCAGCTCTTCTGTCCGGTCTCCCGTCGCGAGCAGGCGGACGCTGGTGGCGGTACGGGCCTGTTTTTCTCGCTTTTCGATCAGGAAATGCTGGTCGGCAAAGGCGGCAATCTGCGGCAGGTGCGTGACGCACAGCACCTGCTGCGACCTCGACAGGGCCTTGAGCTTTTGCCCGACTGCTTCGGCCGCGCGACCGCCGATGCCGATGTCGATTTCGTCGAAGACGAGAGTTCGCGGCACGGGCATTTTCTTTCGCCCGCGCGCGCTCGCGCCTTCTTCCACGCTGACCTTGAGCGCGAGCAGAACGCGCGACATTTCGCCGCCGGAGGCGACCTCGTTGAGCGCTTTCAAGGGCTCGCCGGCATTGGTCGCGATGCGGCACAGCACCGTGTCCCAGCCGTGGGTCTGCCAGGCAGCCGGGTCTTCCCGGCTGGTGACGGCAATCTCAAACCGGACGCGCATGGCCAGATCGTTGATCTGCCCTTCGGCCAGTTTGCCCAGCTTCGCGGCCGCGGCACCCCGGTCGGCCGACAGCTTCGCGGCGGCCGCCGCGTAGCTCTTTTCCGCTGCTTCAAGCTCCAGGCGCAGCGCTTTGACGATCTCGTCGCGGTTCTCGATGTCGGCAATCTTGCCCGCGACCTCTTCGCCATAGGCGAGGACCTCCGCGAGCGTCGCGCCGTACTTGCGCTTCAGGCGCTCCAGCACGGCCAGCCGATCTTCAATCTCCTCCAGGCGGTCGGGCGAGCTTTGCACGGTTTCGGCGTAGTCGCGCACGGTCGCCGACACGTCGCCGACCATGGCACGAGCCTCCACCAGCTGCGACACCTGCTCGGCAAATCTCGGGTCGAAGCGGGCCAGCTCTTCCAGATGCTTGAGCGCGGAGGCCAGCACGGCTTCAGCCGCGCCGGAACCCTCGTACAACAGCTCGTACGCGCTCATCGAGGCGGCGAGCAGTTTTTCGGAGTTTGAAAGCACGCGCCGTTCCGCTTCGAGTTTCGTGTCCTCGTCTTCGAGCGGCGCGGCGGTTGCGATCTCCTTGTGTTGAAAGCTCCACAGGTCGAGCGCGCGCAGGCGATCCTGCTCTTCCTGTTCGAGCGAGCGCAGGCGGGCCTGCACGCCGCGCCAGTGCCGGTAAGCCGCCGCGACCGCCTCGGTTGAGAGCCCGGCGTAGCGGTCGAGCAGCAGGCGCTGCTGCGCCTCGTCGAAGTCGCCGCCTGTTTCAGACTGCGCGTGTACCAGCGCGAGCTCAGGCGCGAGCTGCCGCAATACCCCCACAGTGGCCGGCTGGTTGTTGACAAA
>CAXTYP010000075.1:0-9828 GCA_964248435.1 uncultured Acidobacteriaceae bacterium
GGCTGTTGAGCTGCCAGTCGCGAATCGTGTACTTGACAGGATTACTGGCGGGAGCCGGCCCTGCCGCATCCGTCATGTGCCCGGCCGGGCTTGCGACCCAGCGGCTGCCGTTCAGGGTGGAAGTGGTCAGCCCGCCGGGCCCGGCACAGGCGCGCGCATCCGGTTGTGCGCTGCCGTCTGCAGTGTTGTAGAAGCAGCGCGAACGGAGATATTGCTGCGCAAGAGTGCCGTCGCGCATCACGTCGGCCTCGTAAAAGCCTTCCTGCGGCGAAAACCGCACGCCGGCCGAGGTATCGCTCACGTAGGCGAGCGCGGACACCGGTTTGGAGCCGGATTCCCCTGTGCCGGGCCACGTAACAACCTGTACTCGCGGTGCACCGTTGTTGTAGCTGTGCAGCGCCGCCCCCGCGTCCACAAAGCCGCGTAGCGGCTCGTTGGCCGCGTCGATCTCGACGGTAGCATTGCCCGGGATTTTGACCCAGCCTTCGCCCGAACTCTCAGCCCCGCCGGTAAAGATGGAGTTATCGACCAGGTGCAGCGCAAAACCATTGTGCACGTAGTCCTCCGTCGGAAACGGCACCATGAAGCCGTCGGGCACATGCCCCGCGATCACCTCGGCGCACATACGCGAGGGCGAACTCGTCCACCTGCTTAGCTGTTCGGTGTCGCTGCAGCCCGAGCTGTACTGCGAGCTCAAGTCGGCATCGACCGAGTTGAGATGATTCTCCTCGATGCGCACCACGCCGTAGCTGTTGGTGGCGACCTGCTCGATCACACTGCCGGCGGGCCAGGCAAGGGGTTGCTTGCCGCGCGCCAGCAGGTGTGCCTTGCCATCGGCCGAAAAAGCTCCCACCTGGACCAGTTCCATCGTCCCGCGCGTCAGGCCGGGGGCGGCACGGCTTGGCTCCCCGCTGCCGGCCCGGTAGTCGGCGGGAAAGATGCCGTAAGCATTGACGTAGCTATGGTGCCCGTTAAAGCGGGCCTGCATGGGGTCGTTGACATACAAGGGCTGCCAGGCGGCGTCGTCGACAGCGAAGTCGAGCTCGCCCGCTCCAATCGCGGCGGTCAGGTGGCCCAGCTCACCCGGCCCCGGCGCGGCTATCGCGTGGTTCACGCGCGGCTGGCCGCCCCACGGATAGCCCTCGATATAGGTGTGCTGCAGCGAGGTGGTCACCGTGGAAAGCCGTATCCCGCCGATCGCGTGGGTGCTTTTGATGGACGAGTCCGACCAGTGGACATTGTCCCCGTCCAGGTACACGGCCGAGTGCGGGTCCGGGTACCAGGTGCCGCTCTGGATCAGCTTGCCGCCGGGGCAGTTCACGCTGTAACAGTAGTCGCCGACCTGCCCCGGGTTGAGCACGTTGACGCGCTCGAAATAGGTCTCGTTGGTGTCGCCTTCCAGCAGTACCGGCCAGCGGGCGCCGTAGATTTCCATATCGGCGAAGTACCAGCGTTCGCTTGAACCCTGGAGGTTCAGCGCGACCCCGGCTGTATCGGCCAGCACCACGTTGTGCATGGAGCCGGTGTCGGTACTGTTGATCTCGATCAGGCCGCCGTCGGTCGAGCGCCCCTGCCCGGCAAAGGTCAGGCCCTGCACGGTCACCGGGCACGGGCCGGGCTTGCCGCTGCAATCCTTCGCCTTCAGGTAGGTGAGTGTCGCGGCATGCGGGCTTGTGTTGAGCACGACGGTGGACGACGCACCATCGCCTTGAAGACTGACGGACTTTGTCACGGTCAGCGCGGAAGTGTAGCCCTCGCCTGCGACCCGGTACACGCCGTGAGGAAAGTAAAGGATGGGGTAGCCGCCGCCGGGCAGCCCTTCACTTTCCGCGGCTAACAGCGCGGCGCGCACCGCGCAGGTGGAGTCCCGATGGCCGAGCGGGTCGGCCGGCGCCGGGCAGCCCTTCCCGAAACGCGCGTCTGCTACGTTCACGAGCGATGGCGGAGCGGCTTGCGCGAAGGCGACAAAAGGCAGGGCAGGCAACAGAAAAAGCAAGTGAAAGCGCATCGGGAAACCTCGGCACTTGGCGTGCGCTGGTTTGCGGGAGGGGTTCGTGCGAGTGTGGTGGCGGCGGATGGAATCGAACCATCGACCTACGGGTTATGAGTCCGTCGCTCTAACCATCTGAGCTACGCCGCCGGGTGGCCGAACCTCCATCTTACAAGCGAGCCTGCCGGGGCGCAACGCCGCGAGAAAACCGGGCGCTCGCGGCACCATTCCACGCATCGTTCCCCACATTCAAGCAAGATGGAACGATGGAACGGTTTGAAGCAGGCGCAAAGGCCCATGTACTCGGTGTCATCCCGGCGCGCCTGGGCTCGACGCGGCTGCCGCGCAAGATGCTGCGCGAGATCGCCGGGGAGCCTATGCTGGCCTGGGTGTACCGCGCGGCGCGTGCTTCCACCGCGCTGGACCGCGTGATGATTGCGACCGACGCGCCGGAGGTGATGGAGTTGGCCGCGCGACTGGGCTACCCGGCGGTATTTACGCCGCAGGACTGCCCCAGCGGCACAGACCGGGTCCGGGTAGTGGCCGAAGCGATCCCTGCCGACATTTATGTCAACATCCAGGGCGATGAGCCGCTGCTGCGGCCGGAGCACTTCGACGCGCTGCTGGCCCCCATGCTGCGACAGCAGGCTGACGCTCGCTTGGTTGAAGTGTCCACCCTTGCGACGCCGTGCCCCCCGGAACAGTTCCACTCCCCCCACGCGGTCAAGGTCGTTCGCGCGTACGACGGACGGGCCTTGTACTTTTCGCGCGCCCCCATTCCCCACAACCGCGATGGGGAAAACAACGGAACAGCCCCGCTCAAACACCTGGGTTTGTATGCGTTTCGTCGCGATGCCCTGCGGCGATTTACAAGTCTGCCGGCCAGCGGGCTGGAAGCGTCGGAAAAGCTGGAGCAGCTGCGATTGCTGGAAAACGGGATCGATGTATGGGTTTCCGTAACGCCGTTCGACACACACGGCGTGGACACGGAAGAAGATCTGCTGGCCGTGGAAGCGGTGCTCGCAAGGAGGCTCAGTGGCGATCGAATTGTCGGCTAAGATGGAGCCGGAGAAGCCTTGCGACCGCTACTCAGGGCGCCCCAGAAAGCAGGATCCCCGGTGGACTTCGAACAACTGCGCACCTTTCTCGAGGTCAGCCGTTTGCGGTCGTTTTCGCGCGCGGCAGAAAAACTGAGCGTCACCCAGCCGGCTGTTTCCGCGCAGATTCGCTCGCTCGAAACAGAGGTGGGCGCCCGGTTGTTTGACCGCGACGGCGGCAAGGTCACCTTTACCGCCGCGGGTCGTGTTTTCGAGCCGTTTGCCGAGCACGTTCTGCAGTGCCACGCACACATCGGCATCACGATCTCGGAGCTGCACCGCTCCCCGCGCGGAGAAATCTCCATCAGTGCCAACGAAGCGACCAGCCTGTATATCCTGCCCACGGTGTTCGCAGCCTTTAAAAAGCAGTACACGCGGGTGGCCTTGAAGATTGTCCGGGCCGACCGGGCGCGCATCCTTGAAGACGTGTTGAACCGCGAGGTCGATTTTGGCGTCGTCAGCCTGCCGGTCAAGGATGCCCGGCTCACCATCGAGCGCATCCACAAGGACGAAGTCGTGCTCGTGACCGGCCCCACGCACCCCCTGGCCGGCCGCGAAACAGTGACGCTGGCCGAGGTGCTGGAGCACCCGTTGGTGATGACCAAGAGCGGGCGGCAGCGCGACCAGCTCGACGACTTTTTTCGCGCGGAAAATGCCAATCCCAAGGTCGCGATGGAGGTCGAGTCGAGCGAGTTGCTCAAGCGTCTGATCAGTGCGGGCCTGGGCATGGGCTTTCTGCCCCGCGCGGTGGTAGCCGCGGAAGTCGCAACCGGTTCACTGCGGGCTGCCAAGGTCGAGGGGCTCAAGGTTTCGCGCGAACTGGCCCTGGTCTTTCGCAAGGAAAAAACCCTGTCGCGCGCGGCCCATGCATTCCTGGAGATTGCAACCGGGCAGAACCGCGTTGCGCCCGCGGTACCGCCCAAGGCCGTGCGAGCGCGCTGAGCGGCCCTCCCTAGTGCAACCTCGGCGGTGCAACAGCCCGCAGTGAAGGCACAAAAAAAGGAGTGCCGCTGGCGAGGTACTGGGCATACGGTTCGCCGTAGCGCGCCAGCAGCCGGCGCTCTTCGAGCTTGGAACCAAGCAGCGAGTAAACGAGGGTCAGCACCGCGACCGTCAAGCGAACAGCGGTCATTTCCGGCTGCAAAAACACGATCGCCGTGGCGGACGCGTTGAGCGGATGACGCACAAAGCGAAACGGGCCGCCCGTGCGCAGCCCTTCCACGGTCAGGGCCGGGCCCTGGGCTTCCGGGGCATCCGGGGTGGAACGGCCCAGCAGGTGTCGCCCCAGCTCGGAAAAGCCTGAAAAGGGACCCAGGCCGATCTCGGCGACGGCTGCGAACAGAATCAGCAGCAAGCTCCCTTGCAGGGTTCGAAGGGCAAAGCGAGCGCTGCCGCGGATGCTGTACAAGCGACGGTCCGGGAGCCGTCGAATGTACAGCACCAGCGCAACCGTGGAAACAACGGCAACTCCGTTGTAGACCAAGCGATACCAGCCGTTGCGGCGCTGCTCACCCAGGGCGCGGCCGGCTAGCTGCTTGCCCCGGCTGGTGGCCAGCACACTGTGGGCAAGCGACCAAAAGGCCATGGCGGCGATCGTACGGGCGATGCTGGGGATCATACCCTGTTAAGAAGCGTCCGGAGACGCCGGCGAAGCCCGGGGCCCCGCGAAAACTGTCCCGGACATTTCGACCATCATCGAACGGTTCGACAGGTGTCGAAAGATTCAGCAGGGATGGGAAGATGGCTTGACCTGCGAGAGCATGCCGGTTACCGTCGGCCAAGGGCGCGCGGTTGGCAGGTTACCATCCTGCGTGCCTGGCAAGGAGCACACACGAATTGGTCGAGTCATTGAAGGCGCATGTGCTGGAAGCGAACCTGGAGCTGGTGCGGCGCGGGCTGGTACTGCACACCTGGGGCAATGCAAGCGGGATTGACCGCGAACGGGGGCTGGTTGTGATCAAGCCGAGCGGCGTGCCCTACCACGAACTGGCCGCCGACAGCATGGTCGTCACAGACCTTGACGGCAAAGTGGTGGAAGGGACGCTGAAGCCCAGCTCGGACCTGGGCACACACCTGCTGCTGTATCGCGCGTTTGGGCATATTGGCGGCGTCGCGCACACGCACTCGGAGTATGCAACAGCCTGGGCGCAGGCAGCGCGGCCCATTCCGCCGCTGGGTACCACGCATGCCGACCACTTCTACGGTCCCATTCCCGTGACCGATGAGCTGACCCCTTTTGAGGTCAAGGGCGACTACGTGCATAACACCGGTCTCGCAATCATCCGGCGTTTTCGCACGCTGGATCCGGACGCAATCCGGGCTGTGCTGGTGGCCGGGCACTCGCCGTTTACGTGGGGCAAGGACCCGCGACACGCGGCGCATCTTGCAGCGGTGCTGGAGGCCGTGGCGCGCATGGCAACGGTTACGCTGCAGCTCAACCCGAACACACGGCCGGTATCGCAGGCCCTGCTGGACCGGCACTACTTCCATAAGCATGGGGAAGCGGCGACCTATGGGCAGTGACTTCCGTTAAGAAGCGGGCCCTCGCCGATCTCAGTCCCACCCAACAAGCTGACCAGGGCTGACGCCATTTGATCCGTGGAACAAAACGGCGTCCATCTCCCGGCCACTTGTGCTGGAAGCGCTAGTGAGCCGCGCCGTGCTCGCCGCCGATAGCCAGGGCCAGGTCAATCAGGGTGCGTTGTTCCATCTCGTGAGCCTTCGCAGAGCCGGTGGCCGGGCTGGCAGCGGCGGAGCGTTTAATGGACAGCACCGTGCGACCATCGCGCACCATGCGGCGCAGCCTGGGCATAACAAATGAGAGCGCGCCCATGTTTTCCGGTTCTTCCTGCACCCAAACGACCTCGCGGGCTTCCGGGTGCGCGTTGATGGCGGCGCAGATTTCGCCCTCGGGCCAAGGATAAAGCTGTTCGACCATCACGATGGCGACGCCGGTGTTGCCGCGCTTTTCGCGCTCGACCCGCAGATCGTGACCTACCTTGCCAGTGCACAACAGCAGCCGTTTCGCATTGTCGACGGAGGTGTCAGGCAGCACGTTCCTGAACATCGGCCGACTGAAGTCCTCGATGGGCGAAAGCGCGTCAGGGTGGCGCAGCATGCTTTTGGGCGTGAACACGACCATGGGCTTGCGCCATGGGCGGAGCATGTGGCGGCGCAGCAGGTGAAAGTACTGCCCGGCAGTGGAAGGCTGACAAATCTGCACGTTGTCGTGCGCGGCAAGCTGGAGAAAGCGCTCGACGCGGGCACTGGAGTGCTCAGGACCCTGCCCTTCATAGCCGTGCGGTAGCAGCAGGGCGACATTGGCCAGCAGGCCCCACTTGTCTTCGCCCGAGGTGATGAACTGGTCGATAATGATCTGGGCCCCATTGGCGAAGTCGCCGAACTGGGCTTCCCACAGGATCAGGCTTTCCGGATAGTCGCGGGAGTAGCCGTATTCAAACCCAAGGACGCCGGCCTCGCTGAGCGCAGAGTTATAAACCTCGAAGCGGGCCTGGTTGTTCGCGATGTGTTCGAGCGGAATCCACGGCCGCTCGGTTTCGGTGTCGATGAGCACCGAGTGGCGTTGATTAAAGGTGCCGCGCTCGGAGTCCTGGCCGCTGAGACGGACCGGGGTTCCCTTTTCAAGCAAGGAGGCGAGCGCAACAGCCTCGGCCATGCCGTAGTCGAAAGGGCGCTGCCCTTCGGACATTTCCAGGCGCTGCTCCAACAACTTGCGAAGCTTGGCATGGATATGGAAATCCGTGGGATACTCGCACAGTGCGCGGCCCAAACGGGTGACCTCGGCACGAGCGAGGCCAGTTTCGCGCTCGTACTCAGGCTTGTACGGACCGCCCTTGTACGCCGACCAGTACTCGGGCATGGTAGCTAGGACGGCGACCTGCTGAATCTCGGTCGCGGCCCGCTGGGCCTCGGTGAGCTGCTCCTGCACTTCGTGCACTTCCCCGGAAGCATCGACCCCGATGCGCTTTGCATAGATCTCCGAGAGCGGGGGATGGTTCTTGATGCGGGCGTAGCGGAGCGGCTGCGTGATGGTGGGATCGTCAACCTCGGAGTGCCCGTGACGGCGGTAGCCGATCAGGTCGACAACCACGTCGCTGCCGAACTCGTAGCGGTAGTCGACCGCAATGGTGGCGACGCGAAGCACGGCATCTGGATCTTCCGCGTTGACGTGGAAGACGGGGATCGGCAGGCGCTTGGCGGCGTCGGAAGCGAAGCGGGTAGAGGAGGCCTCGGCCGGCTCGGCGGTAAAGCCGATCAGGTTGTTGACGAGCACATGGACGGTACCGCCGACGGTGTAACCCGGGATGTTGCTGAGATTGAGGGTTTCAGCGGTGATGCCCTGCCCGGCAAAGGCCGCGTCGCCATGAACCACCAGCGGCAGCACCTTGCGCATGCCGTCAGCACCGAGGCGGACCTGCTTGGCGCGGGCGCGGCCCATTGCGACCGGGTCCACGGCCTCAAGGTGGCTGGGGTTGGAAACGAGATGGAGAGCGAGGGTAGTGCCGGAGCGCGTGGGGTAGTTGCCGGTCGCGCCGACGTGATACTTGACGTCGCCGCCGCCCAGGAACGAGCGCGGGTTCACGTCTTCAAACTTGGAAAAGATGTCGGCCGGGTTCTTGCGAAAGGTATTGACCATCACGGACAAGCGTCCCCGATGGCTCATGCCCATCATGCTCTTGATCGCGCCCAGGTCGGCAGCGCGCTGAAAGGCTTCGTCAAGAAAGGGGATGAGCGCGGTGACGCCTTCAAGCGAGAAGCGCTTGGTGCCCAGGTAGCGCGATTGAATGACCTGTTCAAACAGGTCGGCATGGACCAGCTGCGAAAGCACGGTGCGCTGCTCGGCGGCCGAGAGCCGGCGCGGAGACTGCTCGAGCCGGGCGGCAACCCACTCGCGGCGGGCACGGTCGGCGATGTGCATGAACTCGGCCCCGACGGTATCGCAATAGATCTTAGTGGCAGCGGCAACATCTTCGTCGCTGGCACCGGGGGGCAGGTCTTCGGGCAGGGGCAGTGGGGCGAGCTCCTGCCCAAGCGGGTCGAGCTGCGCCTGGAGATAGCCCCAGCGGCGGAAAACGTTGAAAACCGAGTCGCGGGTAGCGACGGATGCGAGTTGCGCGGGTTCCAGGTGTGTGGCGCTCATGGCTTAAACGGGGCGTCCCGGCATCCTGTTTCCGTACAGCACGGCCAATAACAGTGTGGGGAGGCCCGCCCACGATTCTACGCGCGTTGGGCGGCGCTGTGCACCCGGAGTGTGGACTTTATCTCGGTGCCGGGCCCGCTACCGGGGTATTGCCGGGCTCGACACGGAGCAGGACGACGCCGTGTGGGGGCACGGTAGCGGTGTAACCGGCAGGGTTCGGGAGCGGGACTTCATGCCCGGCCCAAAGATCGCGGATGCGGGCGTCGGGGCCGGCACCGATCTGCGCCAGGGACAACGTCATGGGCTGCGGCTGGATTGTTCGGTTGAACAGGCCGACGGCGACGGCACCGCCCGAGAGCGGCCGGGACCATGTTTCGAGCTCACCGTCCTGCGTGATCCGGTCGCCTTCCCGGCCGAGCGGGTCCTGATCGATGGCGAGGACGTCGCGGTTGAGCAGGATGGCGAGGGTTTCAGGGGTCATGCGGCTCAGGTCGTTGCCGGCGAGCAGCGGGGCGGCGAGCAGGGCCCACAGGCTCATGTGGGTGCGGTACTCGTCGGCGGTCATGCCGCCATTGCCTACTTCGAGCATGTCGGGATCATTCCAGTGGCCGGGGCCGGCGTAGGGGGCGAGCCCGGCCTGTCCGAAGCCGATCTCGGCCATGCGCGCGTAGTTGTCGGTGATATCGCCGGTGGTGCGCCACAGGTTGCCGCCGATGCTCGCGCCCCAGGTCCATACGTGGTCCCAGCCGTACTGGCACATGGAAAAGACGATGGGGCGACCGGTGTCGAGCAGGGCCCGGTGCATCTTTTCGTAAACGGCCGTGTCGGCCCGGAGGCGCGCCTCGGCGTTGGCGGCGGAGGGCTTGCCGTATTTCTTGTCCATCCGGTTGCCGTAGGAGCACATGTCGTACTTGAGGTAGTCGATGCCCCAGGCGGCCCACGTGGCGGCATCCTGGCGCTCGTGCCGGAAGCTGCCGCGGTAGTGGGCGCAGGTCCAGGGGCCGGGCGAGGAGTAGATACCGAGCTTGAGGCCGCGCGCGTGGACGTAGTCGGCCAGGGCCTTCATGTCGGGAAAGCGGCTGTTGGGCTGGAGGACGCCGTGACGGTCGCGCTTGCCCTGCCAGGTATCGTCAATGTTGACGTAGACATAACCGGCGTCGCGCATGCCGCTGGCGACCATGCTGTCCGCGGCGGCGCGCACGTCGGCGTCCGTCACGCGGTCGGCAAAGTGGTTCCAGCTGTTCCAGCCCATCGGTGGGGTGACGGCCTGCGCGTGGAGCGCGGGTGCGACGAGCAGGAGGGCCATGAGGGAGCAGAACAAGCGGCTGAGCACTGGAGGTTCCTTTTCGGGCGCGAATGGGAGCGTGTGTTTCGCGAAGTGAACGATACCTGCGCGGCAACGGGCTTGCAACCCCTGCGAGGCTGCATCGTAATTCGTTAGGGGAATCAGATGGCCCACAAACGGAATGGAACGGTGACATGGCTCCTGGCGTCGGCAGGGGTGTGGCTCGCGACTGAAGTGCTGTTGCGAAGCTGGCGCAGGTACCCGGTACGCGGCAAGGTGGCGCTGATCACGGGTT
>CAXTYP010000076.1:0-9812 GCA_964248435.1 uncultured Acidobacteriaceae bacterium
CGCAACGGGCCGGGCTGGCCGGCATCCTCCAGGCGATCACCACGCGCTACGACAACCTGTTTGAAACCAGCTTTCCGTACACCATGGGCTTTCACGGCGCACCCTGCGACGGGGCGGAGCACCCCGGCTTTGTATGGCACGCGCACTTTTACCCGCCGCTGCTGCGCTCCAGCACGGTAAAGAAGTTCATGGTGGGCTTTGAAATGCTGGGCATGCCGCAGCGGGACATCACCGCCGAAGGTGCGGCTGAACGCTTGCGCGCTGTCCCGGAGGTGCACTTTACGCAGCGGAAATAAGAGTCCCGCCGGTCGGCGCCCGGTGGCGACGGGTCGAGCGGCAAAGCTCTATACCTGGAAGTTCTCCCAGCGTTCCCGCACCGTGCCGAGCAGATGAAGGAAGCGCGAGTCGCGCCGCACGGGTTCAAGCAGCGGATCCCAGAGGTGAAGCATGGGGTAGTTCAGAAAGCCGCGCTCCATCGCGTTCTCCAGCCACCACAGCGCCTCGCTGCCATGGCCCAGCACCACGTAACCCTGTGCCATGGCCCAGGAATAATGTGGATCAGCGCTGGCCGGCTCTCGCAGCTGATCCGTGGCCAGGGCTCGCGCTCCGACGCTGTCGTGGGCCAGCGCCGCCGCCATAAATGCTCCCAGGCACGTGAAAAATCCTTCCGGGCACACGGTGTGCAGGGCGTGGAACTGCTCGACCGCCTCCCTCCGACGATTGCTCATGGCCAGCACCTGGCCGCGGCACCACAGCAGCATGCTGTTGCCCGGGTCCAGTGAGAGCGCGTCGTCAAAGGGAGCCAGCGCCGCTTCGAACTCGCCGCTCATCAGCGAAAGCAGCCCGGGGATAAAGCGGTAAACGGGGGTGAGCGGATCAATCGCGAGAATATGCTGGCCGAGCGGAGCAGCGACTTCCGCCTTGCCGCCCAGCGCACACAGGGCGCAGTACCAGCTCAAGCTGTCGGAGTCATTCGGGTCAAGGGTGATGGCCTGCTTGAGCAGCTGGGCTGCCCGTTGCATGTCGCCCTGCGCCATGGCGATCAAGCCAAGCAGCCGCGCGGCATGGGCCGACTCCGGCTCCAGCGCAAGCGCCCGCGCGGCGCAGTCCTTTGCCTTCACCATGTAGAGCGGGTCGGTGGAGATGCCGGCGTTGATGTATTGCCAAAAAACCTGCCCCTTGGCGCACAGCAACACGGCGTTGTTGCCAACCAGGCGCTCGCCTTGCTCCAGGTAGCCCAGCGCCCGGTCCAGCGCTTCGCGGGAGTAGCTGAGGATTTCGTGCTTGCTTTTTAGGTAAAACTCGTAAGCATGGACATTGGGCAGGGGACGCGCCTGCAGCTGCCGGTCTTCGTCGTCGCTCAGTGTGAGCCGGAGCGCCCCGACGATCTCGCGCGAAATGCTCTCCTGGATGGCAAACACGTCGTCCATGGTGCCGGTATACTTCGAGGCCCACAGGGTGCAATCGTCGGGAGGGTCAATGAGCTGCGCTGTGACGCGGATGGTGCCGGCCGGCTTTTTGCCGAGCCGAACGGTGCCCTTAAGGACGTAGCGCACCCGCAGCTGTCGTGCGATGGTGGCAAGGTCGTCGCCGGAGCCTTTCAGGCGCATGGCCGAAGCGCTGCAGATGATTCGCAGGGAGCGTATCGCGGACAGGTCCGTGATGATCTCTTCGGTCAATCCATCGCAGAAGTATTCGGCGTCAGGCTGGCCGTCCAGCAGGGTAAACGGCAGCACGGCCAACGATTGGAAACGCCCGCTACGGCTTTCGATCCGGTTTGCGAGGACTGTTTCCGGCGCGACGGGAGCATCCGTGGCAGGAGGGCAAAGCGCGCTGCGGAACTCCCCCGCGGTGAGGAAGCGGTCGGCGAGATCTCGGGCCAGTGCGCGCGCCAGGGTGGCACTGATCGAGGGCGACAGATCAGGCCGGTGATGGTGGGCCGGCAGGGGCTTGGCCTGGAGGATCGCGTCAAAAACCGCGTAGGGGTTTTCGCCCCAAAAAGGCAAGCGCCCGGTTAGCATCTGGTAAATCACCACGCCCGCGGCCCAGCTATCGCAGCGGTGGTCCACACCCTGGCACAGCACCTGCTCGGGCGACATGTAGCACACGGTGCCGAGCAGGGCGCCGGTTTCGGTCAGCTGCGTTGTGTCGGTTCCCGAGCGCGCCAGTCCGAAATCGACAATCCTGATCTCGCCCGTCGGCAGCACGATGATGTTGGCCGGCTTGATATCGCGGTGCACCACGCCGTGCTCATGCGCATGATGGAGCCCGGACAGCAGCTGCGATCCGTAGCGCAGGGCCACATCGCAGGGAAGCGGGCCGCGGCCGATGTGCTCTTCCAGCGTGTCACCTTCATAAAAGGCGAGCACCAGCAGGACCTGGCCGTCCGGCAGCTCTTCGATCTGGTGGATGCGGCAAACATTGGGGTGGTCCAGCTGGGAAGCGGCGCGTGCTTCCTGCAGCAGGCGCTGTCGCGCCATCCGGTCGCCGATCGCCTCGGGCGACAGGTACTTCAGAGCGACGACGCGGTCCAGGCGCAGGTCGCGCGCCTTGCACACCACGCCCATGGAACCCGCGCCGATGCGTCCTAGGATGCGGTAGTGCGCAACGGTATCCCCTTCAAGCATGACGGCTAGCCTCCGGTGCCTTTCGCGGTGCCTGCAGGGCAGGCGGTCTTGCCGGAAGCGTGTCCGGAAGCGCGTCCAGGAACGACGACGCGCCATCGACCGCAGCAAAGGCGCTCAGGGCAATGCCGGTTTCCTGCCCCAGGGTCAGCGGCATGCTGTCGAGCGTGCTGTTCAACTCGGCGAAGTGCGCCGGGTCGTCTTCGCCGTGGGCGCGGAGGCAATCAAAGGCCGGGCGCGGCAGCCCGGTCCGGGCTTCGATGGCGTCCAGCTGATCGGGCAGCGGCGGCGAGCCTTCCAGCACCAGCAGGTAGCCGAACAAGGAGACCGGGTGCGTTGAGGTGATCGCCTGGTACTGGTTGTTGAGCAGGGATCGAACGGCGGGCAGCACGACCGCACCGTGAACGGCGGCTTCGCCGACGCCCAGGGCAGCCAGGTCCCGCAGCAGCCAGTCCGCGTGATCCTGTTCCTCTTCGGCGTGGTGGAGGAGATAGCCGGAGGCGATCCGGGCGACGGAGCAGTGCGGCATGGTGGCGGCTTGCGCCGCGGCAAAGCGCATCAGCTCGAGTCCTCCGCGTACCAGGTGAAACAGTTGAACCAGGAACCGGGGATACAGCTCCCGCAACTCCGGATGGGTCCAAAAACGGTACCCGGCAGCCTGAAGGCGGGGCTCCGCAAGGCGTATTTTGGCCCATAACATTTCGCTGTGGGAAACGGGAAGAGGAGGTGGAGCGGGAGCCAGCACCATCAGGATCAGCCTTTTCGGGACGAGCGATTTCGCAGGGCCCCCAGTACTTACAGGGAAGTCGCGAAGTGCTTAGCGAAAAGATGAGGAAGAGCCGGATGGAAGGACCCGGTCATTCCTGGCAGAACAAGACCTGCCTATGCTCAAACGATGATGTTGGGGCGCATGCTTTCTTGACCGGGCGGAGCCGGGCCCAGCTTGCTATGGATTTCCTGAAGAACAGCGACTTCCGCGTCCGTGAGCTTGCTTGCCAGGTTTGTGAGTTGCGCTTCCGTGAAGCAGGCCGTGTCGAGGATGCCGGCGTTAACCAAGGTCTGTAGGTTTTGGGGCAGGGGCGCCATCAAGCATCTCCGTACGTGCCAGGCTCGCAGCTTGGATCTTCCTCACAGCACCTTGTCCAACGCTCACGTTGGCGACATCATACCTGAGACATTGAAACCAAGCCAATGCTTTCGGCGAGTATGCAACAGATTGTCGCCAGCCTGCATCCGGTACGGTGCAACGTGTCCCATTCCGTCGCATCAGTGAGACGGGCAGGAAAGAACGGGCTCACGATCATGCCCGAGTACCGCTAAGATCGAACTCGTACACGGCTTGCGAGATGGGAGAGCGCGCTTGAAAATCGACTCGGTTGTGCTTCGCGAGATAAAGATGCGCCTGGTCACGCCATTTGATACCGGCGCCGGGCTTACGACGCACCGGAGGGTGCTGCTGGTTGAGGTTTTCTCCGACGGGCTGCGTGGCTGGGGCGAGTGCGTGGCGGGCGAGCACCCCTGGTACAGCTCCGAAACGATCGATACAGCCTGGCTGATTGCCCGCAACGAGTTGATCCCGGCGCTGCTGGCCGCCGCCCCGAAGCATGGCGGCCAGTGCCACGCCATTTTTCGGCAGGTCCGCGGCCACCGCATGGCCAAGGCAGCGCTTGAAAACGCGATCTGGGACCTGCAAGCGCAGGCCGAAGGGGTGAGTCTCGCTTCGTTGCTGGGTGGCTCACGCACGGTGATTGCGTGCGGCGTCTCGCTCGGCATCGAGCGATCGATACCGCAGTTGCTGGACAGGGTCGAGACCGCTGTTGCCGATGGCTACCAACGAGTCAAGGTCAAGTGCAAGCCGGGCTGGGATGTGCAGGTCTTCGAGGCCATCCGCAACCGCTGGCCCCGCTTGTGCCTGTCCACGGATGCCGGTGCGTCGTACCGCTTGAAGGATACAAACCACCTGGCATCCTTTGACCACTTTGACCTGCTGATGCTGGAGCAGCCCTTGTGGAATGACGACTTCTACTACCATTCCATGCTGCAAAGCCAGATTGAAACGCCGATCTGCCTGGACGAGTCGATCCGCAACCGCAGGGACGCGCTGGCGGCCATTGAGATGGGCTCCTGCCGGAGCATCAACATCAAGAACGGCCGGGTTGGCGGCTTTTCAGAGGCGATCGGGATCCACAACGCCGCCATGGAGCGCGGCATCCCGGTGTGGTGCGGGGGCATGCTGGAAACGGGCATCGGCCGCTCTCACAACATCGCCCTCTCGTCGCTCCCCAATTTCACCTTGCCGGGAGACGTGTCGGCTTCCAAGCGCTACTGGCAGGACGACATTGTTGAGCCGCCGGTCGAGGTTTCTTCCGCCGGCGAAATCCCGGTGCCGGACGGGCCGGGGCGCGGCTTTGCTGTACGCGAGGACCTGGTCGACCAGCTCACAGTGCGCAAGGATGAGGTGCGAGCTTACGCGGTGGCATGAGGCTGCCTCCTGTTCCCCATCGCGAGCTCGATTCCTGCTCGGCCCGCGCCAACTCCGCGCACGGGCCTGCGTCTAACGGAGTGGCACGTGGTAAAGGGATCGCCCGGAGTCAATGTAAACCTGGGCGAAGGAAAACGGAGAATCGCATGACCCCGCAGGAACAATCGATGTTGCAGGACCTGGTGCAAAAGATCAACAGCACCAGTTTGCAGGAAAAGGACGACAGCGCGGAACAGCTGCTGAACAACGGCCTGGGCCGCAACCCGGACGCCTTGTACATGCTGGCGCAAACGGTGCTGGTGCAGAACATCGCGCTGGAACAGGCCAAGCGGCAGCTCACGCAGATGCAGCAGGCCCCGCCCGCGCCCGCGCGTTCAACCAGCTTTCTAGGAAACCTGCTGGGTCACCATGATCCCCAGCCGGCTCCTCCACCGCCGGCCCAGCAAGGCGGTTACCAAACGGTGCAGTATGGGGCTCCCGCGCCCCAGTACGGGCAACAGCCTGGAGGCGCGTTTCAAGCAGCTCCGGGTGGGCAGCCCAGTTTTCTGCGTTCCGCGGCCACCACGGCAGCGGGCGTCGCGGCTGGCGCTCTGGCTTTCCAGGGGGTTGAGTCGCTGCTTCATGGCGGCATGGGCGGCGGTGGCGGCTTTGGTGGTGGAGGTTTTGGCGGCGGCGGCTTCGGCGGCGGTGGCTTTGAAGGAGCGCCGCGGGAAGAGGTCATCAACAACTACTACGGCGACAACAGCGGCGGAGGCGGGAACGACTCGGTGGCCGGTCCGGATGAGCAACCGCAGGGTGGTTTCGACTCGGGCTCCGACTCCAGCTATGGGGACGATTTCTCCGATGGCGGCGGGGACTTCGGCGGGGATGATACGAACTTCAGCTAGGGGAGCCTGGAAGCACGGCAAGGGGCAGCGTAGAACAATACGCTGCCCCTTTTCTATAGACGCGATCATCGATGCGCCAGATCAGCCTTCTCGAGTGCGGAACGCGCCGGAGTTATTGTTTCGGCGGTGTGAAGATGCTGAGGCCGAGCACGGACTGCAAAGGCCGGGTCGCGAAATAGGTGCGGCAGGTTCCCCCGGAGTCGTAGTCCGATGCCAGCTCCAGCAGTCCGCGACCACTCTCCACGGAGAGCAGCGCGGAGGAATAGTTCGGGCAGTAGTTGTCGAAAGAACGGGGCACATCGATCGGGGCTTGAACGATGCTCCATGCGCCCCAGCCTGTCGGCTCCTGGCTGGAAAAGAAGACGCGACCGTTGTTCACTGGGTCAAGAGATCCATCGCTTCTCATGACGAGTTGCCCGGTGACCAGCATGACGCCCCCGTTTGAGGTCGGTACCCAAGAGTTAGTCGGCGCATGCGCGAGGTAAGAGCCATCGGCTGTGCGCAGCAGGCGGCCAAGGTCACGCGGCTCACCCCAGTGCCAGCCGTCCTGCGAGGAGCGGGCAAACACGGCACAGTGCAAGGGACCGCATATTTCGTAGGTCAGAAAGAAGGAGTGATCAGGCAGCAGGGTGACCACAGCCATGCCTGGCCGGTCGGCATGAACGGTTGTCGCGACTGTGCTGGTCTCATCCTTCCACGTCGCCCCGTCGACACTGCGCGCCTGTGCCAGTTTCTGGCTGCAACAAGGGTCTGTTTCGTCAGACCACAAGACCCCGAGCGCCCCGTCACTTGTCAGCAGAAACTGCGGCTCCCATAAGCCATGGGTCAGGTCGCCGCGTCGCACGACCGTGGAGTGATACCGCCAGTTGTGGCCTCCATCGAGGCTCAGGTAGACCTCAATGGAAGGCGTTCCTCCTTCAAGAAAGGAAGCCGAATACAGCAGAGCACCCGCGGGGAGGCTCCCGACTTGCTGTGGGAGCTTGTACAGGGTGGCACAGCACCGCTCCTGGCTGCCCGCCAGGGGGGAGACACTGGCGACCAGGCGGAAAGAGCGGCCCTCGTCGTCGCTCTCAAAGATACGCCCGGTGGTGCTGGCCAGGATGCGTCCCGTAGCACCGGCTGCTGGGTGCCGCACCCGCAGCACGCGGGGGTAGAGCGTTCCGCCCGGCAACTCCGTTTTGTCGGCAGCCCGGGCGAGGGAGGGGACGGCCAGGAAACAGACCAGGCCTGAAAGCAGGACTCTCACGGGTGACCCACCCCGTTGCTGAAGCATTGCGACCCGCGGATGTTTCACGGGTGTGGCATTTGCTCAAGCAAGCCAATCGCGGCCTGGTAGCCCTTGTCCGGAACCGGCTCGAAATCGGAGGAGTCTTCTGTTGTGTCAATGCGCAGCGACTTCACCATGGCGATTTTGCCCGTCAGGTTCAGCTGCATGTGCGCAGTTTCCCAGTGATGGCCGCCAACATCGCGGTTCTCCACCAGGATGGTTCCTCCCTTGTACAAGCGTCCGAAGATGCCCCATCCGAAGTCAACATCTTCGATCAGGTGAGCTTGGAAGCGGGCCATGCGCTGCTGCGCCTGGTCGATCCAGAGCTCGCCTGCCATGCCGTGAAACACTTCGGCCTGCCGGTCAGGCGGGGTGTACTGCGGGTTGGGCTCGAAGCGAAGTCGGTAGCAGGGGCCATTGGGTCCTGCGGCCATGCCGGCATAGGTGTAGAGAAAGGCGCTCGGCAACAGCGTGACCATTTCATTATCGCGTTTGCTGTTTTCCGCATCGTGCTTGTGCTTGGCCGCCTGCGCCCCGGGATCGTTGCGCAGGGCATTCAGGCGGGCCAGTTCCTTGGCATTGGCGGCCGGGTCGAGCGGCTTGCCGTCGGACTCGAGGAGGCGCACGACGTCGCCGTCGCTGGTTTCCACGACCTCGCGCACGATGGATTTACCGTCGTCGACCTTGTGGATGCGATAGCGAAACGGGTGCCCGGTGCCGGACGCATGCAGTTCGTTGTACGAGGCATGGCGCACCAGCTCAAGCGGGTCGGGGGCGGACTGGGCGTGGCCGGCGAGCGGAAGCAGGGAAGCCGTGCCCAGAAGGGCCAGGCATGCGTGCAAAAGACCATTATGCGTTCTTGTCCTGCGAGTGGGTGGGGTGCGTTGCATTCAGTGATCCTCAATCCTTAACTTTTTAGGATGGCAGCCGCGTGCAGCGGGCGATCGATGCTGTGGCGGCTTGAGCGTACGCCAAAGTAACTTGGAGCATCCGCGCCGGGCTTGTACTGTAGAGCACACGGCGGGGCTGCCGGTTGCTGTGCCCATGACGAGCATTTAAAGTGAATTGGAGCCGGCAGCGACGCAGGCGTTGAGGAGAAGCAAGAAATGGCAGTGGTGGAAACGGTAAACGCAAGCATCGGCAAAAGCCTGCAGGTACGCGGTGAAGTGCGCGGCAGCGAAGATCTCGTGGTTGACGGCTTTGTGGAAGGCACCATCACGCTTTCGGGCAGCCGGCTGACTATCGGCGCCAATGCGAAGGTACAGGCTGATGTGGCGGCTCGCGATGTGATCATTATTGGCCAGTTGACCGGCAACATCGCAGCCACGGGCCGGGTGGAGCTGCGCTCGGGCGCGACCCTGGTCGGGGATATCCAAGCTTCACGGCTTTCGATCGAGGAAAACGCTGGCTTTTCCGGCAAGGTGGACCTGGTACAGAGCACGGCTGCCGCGGCCACCGGCGCGACCGGCCAGGCTCAGGCCGCCATCCCTGTGGCACAGGCGTTCTAAACAGGCAGCGCCGGGTCCAAGGGCGCGGTCGTATCGAATTCCTTCACGGCCGCTCCCTTGCGGCTTTTACACCCAGTTCCGTGCGAGGCTACACCTGTGCTCCGCAGCCTGTTCTCGAAGCAAGACGGCGACAAAGCCAAGAGCCCGACCATCCTGTCGGGCCCGCGCATTCCGCGGCACTCCAGTGCTTGGGCTGCTTTGCGCAAGCACCTAGCTGCTGAGCCGAGTCTCCGCGTTCTCGATGTAGGCCCCACCTCGCCGGCGAACATCAACTATCTGACCCAGTCCGGTCACGGCATCTGGATGGCGGACCTGGCGACCGAGGCCCTTCGCGGTGGCTGGGATCTGCCGCCGCTCGAGCCCGGAGACCCGCCCGGCTTCAACGTGGATGAGTTTTTTGCACAGAATATGGATTTTGGCGGCCGCGAATTCGACGTGGTGCTGCTGTGGACCGCTCTTGATTACATCCCCGAACCATTGGTGCAGCCGCTGATCCACCAATTGCACGCGGCCATGCGTCCAGGGGGACGACTCCTTGCGATCTTTCACACCAAGATGGTGGGCCCGAACACGGAATACTACCGGTATCACCTGACCGACAGCGACTCCGTAGACATGCAGGAGACGGAAAAGTTTCCCGTCCGGCGCGTGTACACGAACCGCAACATCGAGAAGCTGTTTTCCGCCTTCAGCAACACGCGGTCCTTTCTGGCCAAGGACAATCTTTACGAGGTCATCATCACCCGGTAGGACAACTACCCGGTAAGCCGGTCCCCAAGGCTGTGCTCCGGCCAAAGCGACGCCTGCGCGGGGGCGATCGCCGGCGATCTTTTGGGGGGCGGCGAAGGGGTGACTCCCTGTGGATCCTCCGTCAGGATGGCGTAAGTGGAGCGGAGCGGGAGTCCATGACGGCTCGCTGTGCCGGAAACGAGCGTACGAATACGAGCCGCATACCCCGGACTGACAAACGCATTCTCCCCGTACCGCTCAGCATAGCTGGCGGACAAGCGGGGAAACTCGTCCGCGATAAAGCGAAGGAAAGTG
>CAXTYP010000077.1:0-9637 GCA_964248435.1 uncultured Acidobacteriaceae bacterium
CCCGGCCAAAGCTCCGCCCGCAGTGGCGCGCCCGCAAAGCTCGCTGCCACTCGATCTGCCGAGCGAGGTGACAGGGTTCGTAAAAAATGGCGTCGTTCACCTGGTCGAAGGCGAGCTGCCGGAAGGGACATTTGTTCGCATTCTGCCGGCGCGGCGGTGAACGGTACGGCACTCAAAGGGCTAGTAGGCAGCGAACCGCTCGCGCATCATTTGCTCTTCCTGCCGGATGCGGAGCGTCAGTGGAACAGCGTAGACGAGTAGCCCCAGCCCCAGCGTCACCCAGGCATGAAAAGCAAGCGCCAAACCCGCCAGCTCCGGCAGGATCCCGAGGAAGTAGTTGGGATGTCGCACGAGCTGGAACAGCGGATGCGTTTGCAGTCGATGGTCGGGCGCGAGGATCAGCTTGACAGTCCAGAAGCGACCCAGCAAGCGCATGGCATACACCATGGTCGCCGCGCCCGCGACATACAGCGCGATACCGGCATACGACAGACCGCCGAGCGGCGGCTTGCGCAGCGAGCCTTCGACCAGGACCGCTATGTAAAACCCGGCGTGAACTGCTGCCAGCGCGAGGGAGGTCGTCCGGTGGAACTCAAGGGCACCGGCGCGCTTGAGCGCCCTCTCGTGCTTTGCGGAAAGCACAATCGTCCAGACGCGAAACAGCACTGCCGCAATGTAAAAGCCGATAAGAGCGTGAACCACCGATCACCTGCCTGCTGCTGTTGCGCCCCCAGGCTACGACCCAGCCAGCTGCGCCTTGACCCACTCGCTGACCTGCCGTCCGTCCACGCGCAGGCCCAGCTCCTTGATGCGGTCGTTGACGGCCTTCATGGCGGGTCCCATGGACTTCGCACCCAGTTCCATTCCGCTCGCCTGTAGCTCGGCCAGCACTCCGGCGATCAGCGGCTTCAGTTCCGTTGCCCCGACCTGCTGCGGGAGGTACGCCTCAATCATCTTGATTTCGCCGGCTTCCTTTGCCGCCAGCTCCGGCCGGTTGCCCTTTGTAAACTGCTCGATCGATTCACGGCGCTGCTTGATCAGCGTCAACAGCACGGCTTGTGCCTCCGCTTCGGTCAGCGGCTCGCGCTTGTCGATTTCGCGATTCTTGAGCGCCGCCTTTACCATTCGCAGCGTTTCCACGCGCCCGGCCTCGCGCGCTTTCATCGCCACCACCATGTCCGTGTCGATCCGCTTCACCAAACCTGCTTCTTCCATCGCAACCTCTCGAAAACAATCCATTGTAGGGTGTTCGGCCAAGGGCCTGCACAGGCTACAATTCGCCCATATCGCGTTGCTTCAGAACTTCTGTTCCAGAACGGACCCCAGCAAGCATGATTCGCAAGACCCGCCTGTTTACCCCCGGCCCCACGCCCCTACTCCCCGCCGCACAGTTCGCCATGGCCGCGGCCGATATGCACCACCGCACCCCCGAGTTTCGCAAGCTGTTTGAGCGCGTGCTCGCCGGTTTGAAACAGTTTGTCGGCACCGAGAACGATGTGCTGCTGCTTGCTTCCTCGGGCACCGGCGCCATGGAAGCCGCGATGTCGAACATCACGTCGCCGGGCGACCGCATTCTTGTGTTGTCGGCCGGCAAGTTCGGCGAGCGCTGGACGGCCCTGGGCAAGGCATTCTCCTGCGATGTGGACGTGGTGTCGGCCCCTTACGGCCAAACGTTTTCGATCGAAGAGGTGCGCAAAGCGCTGCGCATCGAGACCCGCGCGGTGTTTATGCAATCGACGGAAACCTCGACCGGCGTGCGCCACTGCGTCCCAGCCGTGGCAGAACTGCTCCGCGCGCAGAACCACGACGCGCTGCTGGTCGTCGATGCGATCACCGGCCTCGGGACCACCCACTTCGACGTCGATCGAGATGTGGACATCCTGATCGGCGGCTCGCAAAAAGCGGTCATGATTCCGCCGGGACTGGCGTACTTGTCTGTCAGCGAAAAGGCCTGGGGTTCCATGGAGTTTTCGCTGAACCCGCGCTATTATTTCGACCTGCGCAAGGAACGCAAAAACGCTCATAAGGCCGAGTCTGCGTACACGCCCGCCGTTTCGCTGATCGCCGGGCTGGCGGCCGCGCTCGACTTTATCGCGGGCCAGGCCGGTGGTGACCTGGCCGCGGGCCGCGTGGCGCTCGTCAACAACGCGGAAACCTGTGCCGCTATGACCCGCGCCGCGGTAGAAGCGCTCGGGCTCAAACTGTTTGCCCCGTTCGCGCCGGCGGCCGCCGTCACCGCGGTGCTGCCGCCCGAAGGCGTCGATTCCGGGGTGATCGTAAAAGAGCTCAAGAGCCGTTTCGGCGTGACGATCACCAATGGCCAGGGCGAGATGAAAGGGCAACTGTTTCGCATCGCACACCTGGGCTTCTTCGATTACATGGACACCATCGCGCTGATCGGCGCGCTCGAACACATCGCGGTCGAAACCCTCAAGCTGCCCGGCGTCGAACTGGGCCAGGCCCTAACGGCGGCACAGCGCGTATACGCGACGCGCGAGGTGGTGCTTGGCAGTCGTGCCGCGTGCCCGTGTGGGCGCGATCTCGACGACTGCGCGCAACGAGCTGTCGCTCTGCCGGCCGGGGCGGGCGCATGAAGATCGTACTCGCCGAAAAAGTCTCGCCCGCGACCGTCGCCGTGCTGCGCGAAGAGCCTGGCTGGGAGGTGCTGACGCACGACCGCATCGCGTCATTGCCGCAAGCCCTGGCCGATGCCGACGCGCTGATTGTGCGCTCGGCCGTGCAGGTCGATGACACACTGCTGGCGCATGCGCCGAAGCTGCGCGTGATCGGTCGAGCCGGCGTCGGCGTCGACAACATCGATGCCGATGCTGCCACACGCCGCGGTATCGTCGTAATGAACACGCCCGGGGCGAACGCCATTGCGGTGGCTGAGCTGACACTCGCCCTGATGCTCGCGCTGGCGCGAGAACTGCCGCGCGCCAATGCGGCCCTGCACTCCGGACGCTGGGAAAAGAAGTCTCTGGCAGGCTCGGAGCTGCGCGGCAAAACGCTGGGCATCCTGGGGCTGGGCCGCATCGGGCTCGAGGTCTCCAAGCGCGCCCGCGCCTTCGGCATGGTGCTTGTCGGGCACGATCCCTTTGTAGCGCCGGCGGTTGCGCGCGAGCACGAGGTCCGTCTCGTCTCGACCGAAGAGCTGTTCCGAACGAGCGACTATCTTTCGCTCCACGTCGGGCTTACGCCACAAACGCATGGCATCATCAATGCCGCGTCGCTCGCGCTGATGAAGCCCGAAGTGCGCATCGTCAACTGCGCGCGCGGCGAGCTGATCGACACACCGGCGCTTGTCGCCGCACTCCTGGAGAAACGGATTGCCGGCGTCGCGCTCGATGTGTTTGAAAGGGAGCCGCTCACAGATTCGCCATTGTTCGGCATGGATCGCGTGCTGCTGACGCCGCATATCGCCGGGTCCACGGCCGAAGCGCAGGAGGCGGTCGGTATCCAGATCGCCGAGCAGGTCCGCGCTTATCTCAAACTCGGCGTGGTGCAGAACGCGGTCAACAGCCCTTCGCTGACCCACGAGCAATACCTGGTGCTGGCCCCGTTTGCCGGCGCGGCAGAACGGCTCGGAGCGGCGCTTGCGCAGCTGCTGCCGCCGGAAAGCAAGGGCCTTGAAAGCATCGCACTGGTGTACGGCGGCGGCTTGGCCGGCGCGCAAACCGAGATGGTGCGCAACGCGGCCATTGCCGGGGTGCTGGGTGCGAGCGAGGGCGCGAACCGCATCAACGCCGCGCAGGTGGCAGGCGAGCGTGGGGTGCGGGTGCAGGAAGGGCGCGAGCCGTCGGGCGGCAGCACCGTTTCGCTCACGCTGCACCTGCGCGACGGCCACACGCTCAAGGCTCGCGCCGGGATCGCTCCCGGCACCGATGCGCCGCGCCTGCTCGAGCTTGAGGAAACGCCGATTGAAGCGCCGCTCCAGGGAACACTGGTGATCGTGCGCAACAGCGATGTGCCGGGCGTGATCGGCAAGTTGGGTACGGTGATCGGCGAGCATGGCATCAACATCGCGAACTTCGCGCTGGGGCGGGCGAGTGGAGCGGCGGCCGGCACCGCGCTGGCCGTGGTCCAGATCGACGGCGAGGCGACGATGGCGCTGCTGCGGCAACTCAGCGCGGTGCAGGCCGTGCACGAGGTACGCCTTGTTGAACTGGGCCGCGCGTGACCTTTCTGGCGCGCTCACTCCGCTACAATAAGGTTGCAGTTCAGAGAGGTTTCCCGTGCCGTTGTACGAGTATCGCTGCACCGCCTGCGGCCATGTTTTTGAAAAAATCCAGAGTTTCAGCGCTCCTGAACAAAGCGAATGCCCCAAGTGCGGCAGCGTGGGGGAGCGGATGCTGTCCGCGCCGGCAATCCAGTTCAAAGGCTCCGGCTTTTACCTGACCGACTACGGCAAGGCTGGCGGCAACAAGGGCGGCGCGTCGAAAGGTGAGAGCGGGTCGGGCTCGAGTTCGGGCTCTGAGTCGAAAACCGGCTCGGGTTCCGGCTCCGGTTCTGGGGAAAGCAGCGGGGCATCGGCTCCGGCGTCTACGCCGTCCAGCCCAGCATCGGGCAGCTCGGGCTCGGGCGGTTCAGCGTCGAGTGGTTCAGGGTCGGGCGGTTCAGGGTCGGGCGGAAGCTCGACGAGCTCAGGCGGAAGCTAGGTAAGGGCCAAGTCCATCAGCTTTGCTTTGCGGGCGTTTTCCGGGCCGCTGTTTTGCGCGGTTCGGCCTTTGTCGCTGACGCCTTCGCCGCTGTCTTCTTGTCTGCACCCTTTTTGGCCGGGGTCTTCTTGGCTATGGGCTTTTTGGCCGTAGCTTTTTTCGCGGCTGTTTTCTTCTCCGCCGAGGCCGATCCACTCGGCGGCGCTGGCACTTTGCCACCTTCGCGCCGCGCTTCCGACAATGCAATCGCAATCGCCTGTTTCGGATTGGTGACTTTTTGCCCGCTGCCCGAGCGCAGCTTGCCCTCCTTGAACTCCGTCATCTCGCGTTCCACTGCTTCGTGCGCTTTCGGTCCGTACTTCGCCATGGCTCACCCCTTTAAACTGACACCTTGAAGTCGCCTCTGGTGCCGGTAGAAGCAGGCCCGGCGTACACGGTTGTTCGCGCCGGGCAACTCAAGCGCGCAGCGCGGGCGCCGGCAAGATCTCGTCCACATCCACCCACGCAGTTGGGTACGCGCCCGTGTAGCAGGCCACGCAGAAACCCCGGCCCTCGCCCTCGTCTACCGCGGCACGCAGGCCGCCCAGCGACAGGTATGCGAGCGAATCCGCTTCGATAAATTGCCGGATCTCCTCAACCGTTTTGTTGGCACCGATCAGGTCTTTTTTGCTGGGCGTGTCCACGCCGTAAAAGCAGGGCGATATTGTCGGCGGGCACGAGATGCGCAGGTGCACCTCGAGAGCGCCGGCCGCGCGCACCATGCGCACGATTTTCCGCGAGGTCGTTCCGCGAATGATGGAATCGTCGATCAGGATCACGCGCTTGCCTTCGAGCAGGTTGCGCACCGGGTTCAGCTTGAGCCGGACGCCGAAGTCGCGAACTTTCTGCTCGGGCTCAATAAAGGTGCGGCCCACGTAGTGATTGCGGATCAGACCGAATCGAAACGGCAGCCCTGCTTCTTCCGCGTAACCCAGCGCCGCGGTCACGCCGGAGTCCGGCACCGGGACCACCAGGTCGGCGGGCACATGCGATTCGTGCGCCAGGCAGCGGCCCATCGCTTCGCGTGAATCCTGCACCCATCGTCCGAAGATTTTTGAGTCGGGCCGCGCGAAGTACACATGCTCAAAGATGCAGGACGAACGCGGCACCCCCGACGCATACTGCCGCGAGGACACCCCATCGCGTGTCACCATGATCAACTCGCCCGGCTCCACGTCGCGCTCGTACTTCGCGTGAAGCAGGTCAAACGCGCAGGTTTCCGACGCGAACACGATCGTGTCCGGCCCATCCGGGTTGGCGATGCGACCCATCGAGAGCGGCCGAAACCCGCGTGGATCGCGTGCCGCGAAGATACGGTCGCGCGTCATCATCACCAGCGAAAATGCGCCGTCTACCTGTCGCAACGAGTCGGCAATGGCGTCGATCAGCGTGGTTTCCTGCGAGTGCGCAATCAACTGGACGATGATTTCGGAATCGGAAGTGGTCTGGAAAAAAGCGCCCTCGCGCTCCAACTTGGCGCGCAGGTTGCCGAGGTTTACGAGGTTGCCGTTGTGCGCGATCGCGATCAGGCCCTTGGTCGAGTCGACGCGAATCGGCTGCGCGTTCAAAAGCGCCGAGTCGCCGGTTGTCGAGTATCGCGTGTGGCCGATGGCCATGTCGCCCTTGAGCTTTTGCAGCACGTCTTCTGTGAAGATATCGGAGACCAGGCCCATGCCCTTGATATTGGACAGGTTAGTGCCTTCGGTGGCCGCGATGCCCGCGGACTCCTGCCCGCGATGCTGCAAGGCGTACAGCGAAAGGTACACCTGCCGCGCGGCTTCCGGATGGTTGAAGACCGCGGCCACGCCGCACTCATCGCGGAAGCCGTCGCCCGGCTCACGCACGGTGTAGCGGCTTGCGGAGTCCGTGCCTTCAATCAGGGCTAACTCCGCGCGGCGCTCGGGCGTCGTCTCGCCCGCCATGCCTTCGAGCAGCAACGGCGTCACGCCATCACCTCGGCGACAACAGGCGAATCCGCAAGTGTTTCTTCGAGCGAGTTCGACCAGAGCTCCCGTAATTCGCCTATCGAACTCAAAATCAAACTTTGTCCGTCGAGGCGCATGTCTACCTTGCCTATGACGGTTTTACCTAGGTGCTGGCACCATAGCTCGCCTTCATTCTCGACAATCGCCTGAATAGCGTGGCGGTTTGCGGAATCGCAAGTGACTACGACCTGACTTGCTTGCTCTTCAAAGTAAGCGAGTGCTGGATTAGGGAAGTGTTTTCCTTCCAAATCGGTTTCTATCCCGAGTCCTGTCTCAAAACCGGCTTCGACGAGAGTAGCTGCTAAGCCGCCGTCTGAAATGTCACTGGCAGACTCAATCAGTCCCTCACTCGCGAGCCTTATCAAAGCTTTCTGCAGGCTGTATTCATCGCTCAGATTGAGCGTAGGAACGGTGCCCCAAAGTGCACGGGTAATTATCTTGGCATATTCCGAGGATCCAAATGACTGTACACGGTGATGGTCTAATCCATCCCAATTAGGTCGCAAAAGCAAAACGTCCTTTCCAGCATTCTGAAACCTCGGAGAAATGCTTCTACTTATGTTTTCCAATATGCCGACAACGCCGATGACAGGTGTGGGATAGATCCCCTCACCCCGAGTCTCGTTATAAAGCGAGACGTTTCCGCCTGTTATCGGCGTTCCGAGTTCTTTACAGGCATGAGCGATACCATCGATCGCGGCCGAAAGCTGTGCCATGATTTCGGGCTTTTCAGGGTTGCCGAAATTCAGGCAATTTGTGGCAGCTATCGGGGTCGCACCGGTACACGCGACCTTGCGCGCAGCCTCTGCAACCGCCAGTGCGGCACCCCACCGCGGGTCTAAGTAGCACCAACGGCCATTACCATCAAGCGCCATGGCCAGCCCGCGATTGGTGCCCTTGATCCGCATCACGCCCGCTTCGCCGCCCGGACCCTGCACGGTGTTGGTCTGCACCATCGAGTCGTACTGCTCAAATACCCAACGCTTCGAACAGAGATTCGCGCTCGCGAGCAGCTGCTTCAAATCCGCCGTGTAGTCGCGCGGTTTCCTCAACTCCTCCAGCACCCACGCGGGAGGGTCGAGCGGTACCTTGATTTGATCTGGACGCTTCCATTCGCCGATCGGCCGATGATACAGCGGCGCATCGTCGGTCAGCGACTCGTTTGAGATATCGGCAACCAGCATCCCGCCGTGCCGCACACGCATGCGGTTTTCCGCGATCACCTCGCCCGCGACAACGGCGTCGAGTCCCCACTTCGCGAACACGTCCAGCACTTCGCTTTCGCGGCCTTTTTCCGCCACCAGCAGCATGCGCTCCTGCGACTCCGACAGCATAATCTCGTACGATGTCATGCCCGTCGCGCGCTGCGGAATCCGGTTCAGCTCGATCTCAACACCTACGCCGCCGCGCGCGCCCATCTCGCAGGTTGAGCAGGTCAGGCCCGCCGCGCCCATGTCCTGGATCCCCAGAACAGCGCCGGTTGCCATCGCCTCCAGGCAGCCTTCAAGCAGCAGCTTTTCCATGAAAGGGTCGCCCACCTGCACGTTGGGGCGCTTTTGTTCGGAACCCTCGGTGAACTCCTCGCTGGCCATGGTCGCGCCGTGGATGCCGTCGCGCCCGGTTTTCGCGCCGACATAGATCACCGGGTTGCCGACGCCAGTTGCCTTGGCGTAGAAAATCTCGTCGCGCCGGACTAAACCCAGAGCAAACGCGTTGACGAGGGGATTGCCGGAGTAGCAGGCCTCAAACTTTGTTTCGCCGCCCAGGTTGGGCACCCCGAAGCAGTTGCCGTAATGCGAAATGCCGGCCACGACTCCCTCGGTGATGGCGTGGTTGCGGCGCACGGCTGCCGCGTCCACGCCAGCTTCTTCTGTGAGCGGGCCGAATCGCAGCGAATCCATGACGGCCAGCGGTCGCGCGTTCATCGTGAAGATGTCGCGCAGGATGCCGCCGACGCCGGTGGCCGCGCCCTGAAATGGCTCAATATAGCTGGGGTGGTTGTGCGACTCAATCTTGAAGGCGCAGGCCCAGCCGTCGCCCACGTCGATAATGCCGGCGTTTTCGCCCGGCCCCTGCACCACCCGGTCGCTTTCCGTGGGCAAACGCTTAAGGTGCACGCGGGAGCTCTTATAGGAGCAATGCTCGCTCCACATCACGCTGTAAATCCCCAGTTCGGTGAGCGAAGGCACGCGCCCGAGAGCGGCCTCGATCCGCGCGTACTCTTCCGGGGTGATGGAGTGCTGCTTGAGCAGCGCAGGCGTGATGGTGGTGGGCGTCGGAACGGAAAGAGGGGCGTCGAGCGGGGTTGTTTCAGCCATGGCGCTGCCCACATTGTCGCATGTTGATGGCACGTGAAAAGACTGCCCCGGCTATCGGCTCGACGATTGCGCCCGCGCCACGGCCCGCACGTACTCGGGTCCTGTCCGGCAACAGCCCCCCACAGCCTGGGCTCCTGCGGCAAACCATTCGTTGGCCCATTCTCCATAGTTCTCCAGGCTGCTGGCGCCGGTCCAACAGCGCTGGGAAGCGTCCCAATGCTCGCCGGAGTTTGGGTAAGCCAGCAGCGGCTTGTGCGTGCCGGTGCGCAGCTCTCCCAGCAACGAGCTCACAAGCCCGGGCGCGATGCAGTTCACCCCAACGGCCAGCACCTGGGGCGTTTGCCCGAGAAACGCTGCACAATCGCGAAGAGGCTCTCCATGTGCGGTATGCGCCCCGTCGCGGCAGGTAAACGACACCCAGGCACCGATCGCCGGCCACGGCTCCAGCGCTTCGGCAAGCGCCCGCGCTTCGGCGAGCGAAGGAACCGTTTCAAACGCGAGGAGGTCGGCGTCGGTCCCGGCAAGCACCGCGATGCGCTCGGCATGGAACGCGACCAGGGCGCAATGTTGCTCCGCTTCCGAGGCAAAACCGTATCTCCCGTGGAACTCTGCCCCGTTTGCCAGCGCCGCGCCATAC
>CAXTYP010000078.1:0-9625 GCA_964248435.1 uncultured Acidobacteriaceae bacterium
GTTGCCCCAGTCCGGGGCCGGCGGCAACGCGACCACGATCGCGCCCATCACCGAAAGCAGCGCCATCGCGAAAAAGCCCATCCAGACCGCGCGCCGCGAGGCCGAATAGCCGTAAACCTCCGTGAATATGTCACCGCAGATGTATGTCAGGGGGAACAGCAGCTGTGCGCCCGACACCTTGAAAGGCCCCAGCTGGCAGATCTTGGGCCCGACGAGGTTTGAAACCAGGAGCACCACGACAAAGCCGATCGTCAGCGCATCCAGAAACCTGAAGCGGCGCCCGTCCCCGTTCTCAAGCTCCATTACAGAAACGCGACCGACTGCACCCCGGCAACGTCGAAGCCTTTGCGGCAGCGAATGTTTTTGCAGGCCATCTTGTCATCGCGGCGCACCATGTAGGACTGCGCCTTGCTGAAACGGGCGCGATCGCGCTCGTCGGCTCCCCGGCCCAGCTGCGCTTTCTTGCGACGCACCAGCCAGCCCAGCTGGTACTCGTCGGCCTTGCCGCAGTGGGGGCAGGTCAGGGTATGGGTGCGCTGCTCGGGCTTTTCGTCAAAAAAATCGCGCTCTTCCATTTGGTTCCTCCGGCGGTTCCTGCGGCGCTTGCGGTCCGGCTCTATTATCCAGCAGGCGAGGGGTATTTTGCCGGTGCTGCGAGCTGGGAGCCGGGATCAAGAGCCTGGGGCAAGAAACAAGCACAGCCGGGGCCGGTCAGGCCGGGTGTGGGGGTGTGTGTCGGCAACCTCGCCGGCCGGCTCGGACGAGGTACGAATAGGTGACCAAACGGGGGGCGAACAGGGAAATTGAGGCCCCGGACCCGAGTCCGGCAGGGTAAGATGGATGGAGGGCACAGGTTCGGCAGGCATAAAACCGGCTGTGACTTTTCCTGAGGAAAGAGGACTATGCGCTCACAGTTGGTTTATGCGGCAGGACTTAAAATGCAGAATCGCTACCTGCTTTCAGTGGTGACCATGCTGGCCGTGCGCAAGCTGCACATTGTTTCCACCCGTACTGAAGACACCGCAAACCACGTTTTTTCAGAGCTGGCCGCCGGCCGCGCGCTTGATGTCACGATGCCGGAAGTGAAGCCGCAACCGCTGATCGAGCCGTTGCTGCTGCCGCTCGGCGTTTGATCCTGCCTCCGACGCTCCGGCGCGATTGACTCGGGACTCGCAAGCCGCTAATCTATAAGTCTTGCGCGGTTTCGCGTCCGGTTTCGGGCACACGGCCCATGCCGGGGATAGGTCATGCACCTGTCACTCTATTGCCATCCGGTCACGACGTTACAAGATTTGAGCAGTACAGGGTTTTAAGCAGTACCCCTGAGCCCGCGGTGGCGGCCTCAGGTGCAATCAAGGAGAAATAATGTCGTCGACGTATATCCCAAGCGCGCTGGAAATCGACCGGAAGTGGTTCGTGGTCGATGCCAGCGGCAAAACCCTGGGGCGGCTCGCCACGGAAGCGGCCAGCATCCTGGCCGGCAAGCGCAATCCAAAGTACGTGCCCTACATCGACATGGGCGATCATGTGATCGTGCTGAATGCTGAAAAGGTACGCCTGACTGGGCTCAAGAGCGAGAAAAAGGTCTACCGCCGGTACACGGGCTTTCCGGGCGGGCTCCGCGAAGAATCGTTTCTGCGCTTGATTGCGCGACGGCCTGAAAAGGTCATCGAGGAAGCCGTGCAGGGCATGCTTCCCAAGACCAAGATGGGCCGGCAGATGGCGACCAAGCTGAAGGTCTATCGCGGAGACAAGCACCCGCACCAGGCACAACAGCCGCAGGTGCTCGAAATCGATACGACATTGGGGAAGAAGGCGTAATGGCAGATCTGGTGCAGTACTACGGAACGGGCCGTCGCAAAGCGGCTGTCGCGCGTGTGTTTCTTCGCCCCGGCAATGGCGGTTTCACAGTCAACGGCAAGTCGCATGAAGAGTATTTTGTAACCGAGCAGCAAAGGATCGCCGCGAAGCGCCCCTTGTTTCTGACCGAGCTCGGCGGGACATTCAATGTCATTACGACGGTTCGCGGTGGCGGCATCAACGGCCAGGCCGATGCGGTCAAGATGGGCATTGCCCGCGCCCTGCTGGAGTTCAACGCCGAGCTGCGCAAGACCCTCAAGTCCGACGGCCTGCTGACCCGTGATGCGCGCATCAAGGAGCGCAAGAAGTACGGTCAAAAAGGCGCCCGCGCACGGTTCCAGTTCTCCAAGCGCTAAAGCCCCTATGCCTCGCATCAACTTTGTGGAACTGCCGACCGTCGACATCGAGAAGGCCCGGCAGTTTTACGCGCAGGTGTTCGGCTGGGATATTGTGAGCTTCGGCCCTAGTTACTCCTGCACCATGACCGGAGACGTCGATCTTGGCTTTCAGGGTGATGCGGGCGAGGCCACGAAGTCGCCTTTAGCAGTGATATTGGTCGATGATTTGGCAATTGCACACAATGAGGTTTCCGCCGCTGGTGGACACATCAGCAAAGAAGTATTCAGCTTCCCAGGCGGACGCCGTTTTCACTTCCTCGACCCGAACGGCAATGAACTTGCAGTGATGCAGGCAGATTAAAAGTGCAGGACCCGTCGCAAGGCGGTATTTCGGATGTGATTCTCCCGTTAAGGGAATCAATCCGGGCACAAGCCCGGATGCACTTCAACAAGGAGGCTGTTTGGCGAACATCACCATGAAGGAGCTGCTTGAGGCCGGCGTCCACTTCGGACACCAGACCAAGCGTTGGGACCCGCGCATGAAGGAGTACATCTTCGGCGAGCGCAACGGGATTTACATCATCGATCTGCAAAAAACCTTGAAGATGTTCAAGGAAGCTTCCAAGTATGTGACGGACCTGACCGCGACGGGCAAGGTCATCCTGTTTGTCGGCACCAAGCGCCAGGCGCAGGATGCGGTAGCTGAAGAAGCGAACCGCTGCGGCATGTTCTACATCAACCAGCGCTGGCTGGGCGGCCTGCTCACCAACTGGGTCACGGTGCAGAAGTCGGTGAAGCGGCTCCAGGAACTGGACGAGATGGCGACCGACGGCCGCTACGACCTGCTGACCAAGAAGGAAGTCATCAAGCTCGAGCGCGAGCGCAAGCATCTGCAGGCGAATCTTGCCGGTATCAAGAACATGAAGCGCCTGCCGGACGCCTTGTTTATTGTTGATTCCAACGCCGAAGCGATTGCCGTGAAGGAAGCCCGCAAGCTTGGCATCCCGGTTGTTGCGGTCGTTGACACCAACTGCGACCCGACCGTGGTCGACTACGTGATCCCGGGCAACGATGACGCGCTGCGCGCGATTCGCCTGTTCACCTCCAAGATTTCGGACTCCGTGATCGAAGGCGTTCAAATGGCCAATGACAAGCACTTCATGGATGTCGCCGGTGTTGCGCCGGAAGCGCAATTTACCGCGAGCACCTTTGAGGGGGGCAGCCTGGAAGCGGGTGCGGACTCCCCGGCGGCGGATGCGACCGAGGGCGACGGCGATATTGTCGATCTTGAATCGGCCCTGGGCGGCGGCATTCGCAAGGCACCGGTTGGCGTCCACGTCATCACGGAACCGGAAGTCGCCGAAGGCACGGTCTAGGCGCACGGGGTCGGCCGGCAGGGGCGTGGTCCGGGTTCCCGGTGCACGCCCCTTTCCTGTGTCAGGGTTCAAAAATCGCGCCGTCAATGGCGCACATCCAGAGGAAACCAAGGTGGCAGCAGTGAGTGAAAAGATCGATGCAAAGCTGGTCAAGGAGCTCCGCGAAAAGTCCGGAGCTCCCATGGGAGATTGTTTAAAGAGCCTGCAGGAAGCAAAGGGCGACATGGAAGCCGCTTTTGTGATCCTGCGCAAGCGGGGCATGGCCTCTGCGGCGAAAAAAGCCTCGCGCGGCACCAACGAAGGTGCGGTTGGCACCTATATCCACGCCGGCGGCAAGATCGGCGTTCTTGTTGAAGTGAACTGCGAGTCGGACTTCGTTGCCCGTACCGAGGATTTCCAGGACCTGCTCAAGGACATCGCGATGCATATCGCGGCGACCGATCCGCGGTATATCCGTCCTGAAGATGTGACCGAGGCCGATTTGGCGCGTGAAAAGGACATCTATCGCGCCCAGGCGGCCGCCACCGGCAAGCCGGCACCCGTGATCGAGAAGATCGTCGACGGCAAGATGAGCAAGTTCTTCGAGGAGGTGTGCCTGCTCGAACAGCCTTTTATCAAGGAGCAGTCGCAATCCATCAAGGAGATGATCGCGCACAAGGTCGGCAAACTTGGTGAAAACATCACCGTCCGGCGCTTCGCGCGCTTCAAGGTCGGCGACCCCACCTGGACCGTCGCCCAGGTCAGCGCCGAAGCCCTGCCGAGCGGTTCGGCTGAGTAAGTGCCCCATAAGACGCCAAAAGCCCGGCCTAAAACGCCGGGCTTTTGGCGTCTGGAGACCCCCTGCGCGGGAGGCGGCCACCTCAGGCGCGTAGCGCTGACGTGGCGCGTTCTTGTGTGTGTAGGTGGCGCTCCGTTGGTCGCGGTTCAGGGTGCCTGGATGTAGACCAACGGGAGACCCACCTACAACAAGTCCGCGACACGTTAGCGCTACGCGCCTGAAGTAAGGGCAGGCCGCGCAGGCGGTTTTTCCCGCATCAGACTTATCAGGAGCACCCATTGGCCGCCATCATCCGCGCCGCGCTCGGCTATTTTTTCCTGGTGTTTATGGTGCGCATTGTCGGTCGCAGGCCAGGCAAGCAAATGAACCCATTTGAGTTCGTGCTGATCTTCTTTATCGGCGGCCTTGCCCTTACGTTCATTGTTGCCGACGACCGCTCCCTGACGAATGCTTTTACCCAGATCCTCACCATCGGCCTTGCCCACTATTTCCTTGTAGTGCTGCGTCAACACTCGCCGCGTATGGCGCGCCTGCTCGACGGCACGCCGCTGGTGTTGATGGAGAATGGAAAATGGCGTGAAGAAGTCATGCACGGGATGGCGATTGAAGCCGAAGACGTAATGACCTCCGCTCGCGATAAGGGCATCTCTTCCATGGACGGCATTGCGTATGCGGTACTCGAGCGCAATGGAGAAATCAGCATAGCGCCAGCTTCAAAGGGGTAGAGGGTTTACCATGGCGACCGAAACACCGACGAAGCCCGTAGAGAACACTGTTTCCAAATTCAACGACGACGTCGCGGTTGGCGAAGACCTTGAATTTCAGCGCAAGTGGTGGAAGTTTGAAAAAGCCATCTGGACTTTTTTCGGCCTGCTTGTGCTACTCGATTTGGCTGGCCTGTTTGGGCGCGGGCCCTTGGCGAACGCGCACAAACAAACAGCGGACGGCGCCCTGAACATGAAATACGAGTGGGTCGAGCGCTTCAGCACCCCCTCGATTTTGACACTGCATTTCGGCCCGAGTGCTGTACAAAACGGGCAAATTCGGCTTTGGGTCAGCGATCCGATTGTGAAAGCTCTCGGCAATCAACGCATTATCCCGCAGCCCGCCTCTTCTGCCACAGGGGATGGCGGCGTCCTGTACACCTTTCCTTCAAGTGACAAGCCCAACTCGGTTGAATTTGCGCTTCAGCCCTCCGAAATCGGATGGACGCGCTTTGAAATACGCCTGGTGACCGGTGGCACGGTTGAGCATCCGCAGGATACGATCAATGCCGGCGTGTTTGTCATGCCATAACGAGCGTCTATGTACACCATCTTCCATGCCGTTCTAGGCTACTTCTTCCTGCTTCTCGTGGTGCGTCTGCTGTCCCGCAGGCCGGGCGGCCAGCTCACTCCATTCGAATTCGTGATCGTTTTTCTGATCGGCGGCCTCATCATCCTGGCGACAGTAGGCGATGACAAGTCCGCTACCAACTGCATCGGCGCGATCCTCACGATCGGCCTCATGCATCGCATCACGGCGCGGGTGCGCACGTCTTCCCGGCGCATCTGCACGGTTGTGGACGGAGTACCGGTCGTCCTCCTGGATCGCGGCCAGTGGCACACCGAGGCCATGCACGGCATGCGCATCGACGACCAGGACGTGATGTCCATGGCTCGCGCCAAAGGCATTCGTAACCTCGAAGGCGTCAAGTACGCTGTACTCGAGCGGGTCGGATCGATCTCCATTATCAAGAACGACGAGCAGCCGGATAGCAGCGACGATGAGCCTGAGCGTTGAGATGGAAACGGGCGAGCGCATCGTTGAAAGCATGGTGCCGGCCCGGTTGGACCGGTTGCCGTTCAGTCGCTGGCACGTACGCATCGTCCTTGCTCTCGGCACGTCTTGGTTGCTTGATGGCCTTCAGGTCACCCTTGCGGGTTCGCTGGCCGGCATTCTTGAAGACAAGCGCAGCCTCGGTCTGTCCGCGCCTCAAGTCACGGCCGGCGCCAGCACCTACCTTGCCGGGGCCGTGCTGGGCGCGCTCTTCTTCGGCTACCTGACGGATCGCCTGGGCCGCCGTAAGTTGTTTCTCGTCACACTCGCCACCTATTCCATCGCGACGCTGCTCACGGCACTTTCATGGAACTTTTGGAGCTTTGCCCTGTTTCGCGCCATCACCGGTTTCGGCATCGGCGGCGAGTACGCGGCCATTAACTCCGCGGTGGACGAACTGATTCCCGGCAAGGTGCGCGGCACTGTTGACCTGGTCGTCAATGCGACCTTTTGGCTGGGTGCCGTTTTCGGCGCGCTGGCGTCATTCGCCCTGCTGAACGGCCACGCTTTTTCTCCGAATCTCGGCTGGCGACTGGCGTTTGCCTCGGCCGCGGTGCTGGGGGGCGGCGTATTGATCCTGCGGCTCTCCGTGCCTGAAAGCCCGCGCTGGCTCATGCTGCGCGGTCACGAGGAACAGGCCGAACAGATCGCCACCGCCATCGAGGCGGACGTCCGAAAAACCGTCAAGCAGCTGCCGGAGCCCGAAGGCTCGCCGCTGCGCCTGGCCGTGCGCGATTACACCCCGTGGGGCGAGGTGTTCGGCAGCATGCTGGGCGACAACCGTTTGCGCTCGGTCTTGGCGATGGTTCTTATGGTGGCGCAGTCGTTCTTTTTCAACTCCATCTTTTTTACCTACGGGCTCATCGTCAAGCGCTACTACGGCGTCAGCGACGCGCACTTGCCGTTGCACCTTTTGCCATTTGCCGTGGGCTGCTTTTTCGGCCCCATCGTGCTGGGACCGTTGTTTGACCGCTGGGGCCGCAAGCCCATGATCGCCGCGACCTACGGTATCTCGGGGCTCATGCTGCTCGCCGTGATCTACCCTTTTGTGCACGGCCTGTTCACCGTGACCAAGCTCGATCTCTGCTTCAGCGCCATCTTTCTAGTAGCCTCTTCCGCTGCCAGCGCCGCGTACCTGACCGTCAGCGAGATCTTTCCGCTCGAGATCCGGGCTTTTGCCATCGCTCTCTTTTTTGCTTTCGGTACCCTGGCCGGCGGCGTCGCTTCGCCCGTGCTTTTTGGCGAGCTGATTGCCTCCGGCCACCGCAGCCACGTCGCCTGGGGTTATGCGCTGGGAGCCGCGCTCATGCTACTCGGCGCAGCCTGCGAGCTCGTGATTGGAGTCGAGGCCGCGGGCATGGGGCTTGAAGCGGTTTCAAAACCGCTTCAAAGCCGGTAGCTACTCCGGTTGCAGGTAACGCGCGACGGATTTGAGCAAGTCGCCGTTGGCCGTGTCGCCGCTTAAGCTCCAGGCCATCACGCCGCCCAGTCCAGCCACGCGCACTGCCGTTGCCTTGTAGCCCAGCGAGATCGGGTCGTCATAGGTCCAGAAGTTCGTGCCGTCATACATCCACGGCTCGCCGGTGGTCGCATCGCGATACTGCGTAAAGGTGCTCGCCAGCGGCACAATCTGGTTAAAACCCGAGCCCTGGCCGACCGGCGTTCCCGTTTGAAAGAGCCCGTGGTTCACATCGGGCACATCGGTCCACTCGTAGCCATAGAACGGCACACCAAATACGATCTTGCCCGGCGCCACCCCGGCCTGCAGGTACGCCCACACGGCCGCAGCACCATTGTTGGTGGCGGATGGGTCGCTGGGGGCCTTGACAGCCGGTGCGACAAAACCGGTCGCCTTGTTCCAGGGCCCGTCAAAGTCATAGGCCATCAGCCCAAAAAAGTCGAGGGATTGTTGAACGGCATTCAGATCGATGTACTGGTAGGCCCAGCTGCCGGCCGGCGCGGCGATCGTCAGTGTCAGGCCGGGCTTGACCGCGTCGAGCTGCTTGCGAAATTCGGCGAGTAGCCCGGTAAAGTTGGTCTTGTCCGCAGCCGTGGCCGGGTACTCCCAGTCGATATCGAAGCCGTCGAAGATGCCCGCCTGTTGAAGGCCCGGCGCGAAGTTACCCTGCACAAACATGTCCACGCAGCTTTTCACAAACGCCGCCCGGTTTGCCGGCTGCGCTGCGACGCTAAAAAGAGCCGGGTTCGCACTGCCGCCGCCGATCGAGAGCACCACTTTCAGCTTCGGGTAGAGCTTTTTCAGCTCTGCCAGCTGGTTGAAATTGCCCGCAAGCACGCCCGCTGCCCCCGAGTCGGCGATGCCATTCACTGCCTGGTCCGCGGTCAACGGCTTTTGGAAGTCCGCCCAGGCGTCCACGCTGACGCATTGGTTGTTGCTCATCTCCGCGAATGCATAATCCACCTGCGTCAGCAGCGGAGCCGAACCGCTGGTGACCAGATTCTTAAGGAAAAAGCCGTTGTACACGCCCCATTGCGGGAAGTAGCCAACCACCTTGGGTGTAGCCGCCGCTGCCGGTGTCTGGACCGATACCGGCGTTTGCGCCCTTGCCGCGAAACCTGCCAACAGCAGCGTTGCTACCGCTGCCAACCTGGAAACACTGCCCACTGCTGCTCGCATCTGGAACTCCCGACTGCCTGGAGAGATGATTACTGATGCGGCCAATATACGCGCGAACTGATCGCTCGGAGGCAGTTCGTTCAAAGATCGTTTCGTTCACCACCGCAGCAGGACAAGTTGCGAGCAAAACCCCGGTCCCATGGCAGCCAGGATGCCGTAGCTGCCGGGTTCGGGCCGGCGTTCGGCGATCGTGTCTTCGAGTACAAACAACACCGACGCCGACGAAAGATTGCCCACCTTGCGCAGCGACTCCCAGGAAAGCGCGCACTCCTCGCGTGTGACCCCGGCGGCATCAGCCATGGCCTCGAGCACCTTGGGCCCGCCAGTATGCAGCACCCAGCTTGTAATATCGGAGCGCTGGAGGCCGTTGGCCGCGAGAAACCGCGCCAGGTCGACGGGCAGGTGTTCGCGAATGATTGCCGGCACCTCCGGCGACAGTACCAGCGTGAAGCCCTGCTCGCCGATGTCCCAGCCCATCGCCTTTTCGGTATCGCGGTAGAAGCTGGACGCGGTTGCGACCACCGAGGGACCGGATGGGCCGGACGGCCTCGGCAGCTCGACCTGGTCGCCGGCCACGATCACCGCCGCGGCTCCATCGCCGAACAAGCCGGTCGCGATGAAGTTCGCTATCGACAAATCGCCCCGCTGCCAGGTAAGCGAGCACAGCTCGACGGACAACAAAACGGCAATCTTGTCCGGGTAAGCACGCACGTAGTCGGCGGCCTGCGCGATGCCGGAAGCGCCGGCCACGCAGCCCAGCCCGAAGATCGGCGTTCGGCGCACATCGGCCGGCAGCCCCATGCGGTTGCACAGGTGC
>CAXTYP010000079.1:0-9583 GCA_964248435.1 uncultured Acidobacteriaceae bacterium
AAAGGTGCAGGCCACGGTGCAGGGTTTCTGGGGATTTGACGCGTACAAAGGACCCTCGTTCATGCTGCGCTCGACCGAGGGTTCGGACTGGACAGTTGCTGATGCCGATAAAAATGCGCTGGTAGTCGGTCGCGACGATACGATCCACCTGCGCTCGGATGCGGCGGCTTGTGTCGACGAGGTCACCTTTCGCGATGGTGCCGGCACCGAGACCAAGGCCACCTGGAAGGGAGATGGTCCGGACGGCATTCTGGCAACGCTGCCGTTGAAGAATGCGCAGCCAGGGCCGGTGAGTGTCTCGATCAAGCAGTTTGGGGTGTCAAGTCCCAAGATATTGACAGTGCCCTCGTTTGCCGAAGCGGGCAAGTACGAGGCCTTTACCGTGCATGCCGGCGACAAGGATGGTGTGCTGACCGGCTCGCGCCTGGATGAGGTTGCATCGCTCCAGCTGCACGGGACAAAGTTGCTGCCGGGCAAGCTTTCACGAAGCGGAAGTACGGACTCGCTGGAGCTGGGGCTGCCAGCGGAGGCAAAGCCCGAGACCGGTTTGCCCGCCATGACGCCCGGCGGAAAGGACACGGCGGAGATCACGTTGAAGGATGGCCGCACGGTACCGGTACCGGTCACGGTAGAGGGAGCTCGCCCGACGGTGACCCTGATCAACAAGGAGGTGCAGCTTGCGGCAGCCCCGCAGAATGCACCGCCGGTCACACTCAAGCTGGGAGCTCCAGATGAATTGCCGTTAAATGGCAAGCTGACCTTTGCCTTGCGGTCGCAAACTCCGGCTGCCTTTGGTAAAGGGGAGAGCATTGAGATAGCTACCGGAGACGGCCTGGCATCGGTTACTTTCAGCCTGGCTTCGGGGCAGCTCGTGCTCCAGGATGCGAAAACCGCGATAGCCACGCTGGATCCGGCGAAGAGCTTTGGATCTTCGGCATTTGGTCCACTTCGTTTAAGGCCAGTTATGGAGGACGGGACGACCGGCGGATGGGTGCCCCTTGCAACGTTGGTGCGCTTGCCGGCCCTTGAAAGCTACACCTGCCCGCCGGACCCGGGCCAGGGTTGCACCCTGGGGGGCAGCAGCCTGTTTTTGCTGGGCGCGGTCGCGGCTGATGCCCAGTTCTCGAAGACGGTCACAGTCCCGGATGGTTTTGCGGCCAACACGCTGGACGTGCCGAGAGCGACCGATGGACAGCTTTATGCGAAGTTGCGGGATGATCCGGCTGTGGTCAATATGATCTCCATCGCGCCGCCCAATGCACATGCGGGTTTGCGGCGAGGTCGCAGGGGCGGGCAGGTCGGCGGGGTTGGGAGTACCGTGACCAGAACTGCCGGACTGAACCTGGCCGGATCAGCCGGTTCCGCGTTGAACGCACAAGGGCATTCGTTTCATTGATCGACGCGCCACTCGGTGAGAAGGTGTGACAGCAGTTGGGTCCCCCGCTCAAAGGCGCAGCAAGTGATCAGCATTCCGGTGAGCAAGCTTTTCACGATCTTCCGGCGCCAGGTCGAGACTGTTGAAGAACGAGCGTCCGCGGCCAGTAGAGGAAAAGGGGTAGTCGATCGAAAACAGCATCCGTTCGATTCCCACGACCTCAAGAGCGGACTGAAAAGGCGGAGGCGTGAAGTAGCCGCTGGTTGTGATCCAAAAGTGTTTGTGAAAGTAGGCCTCGACGGGATGCTTCAGGTTTTGAGCGATGAGGTCCAGCAAAACGCCGGCTCGTGCGATCGAAGACGGCAGGGTTTCGCCCATATGTCCAACGATCAGTTGCAGGTTGGGATGCCGGTCGAAAAGCCCGGACATAATCAACCGCAGAACCTGGAGGCCGGTTTCCGCATGCCAGCCCCAGGCTGCGATCGCCAGCAGGTGACCCATGTTGTGAGGGAGGCCACTGTAGTAGGCCTGCTCGACCGCGAGCGGCGGGGGAGCCGGATGGAGATAGACGAGCACACCGAGGTCAGCGGCCGCCGCCCAAATGGGCTCGAAACGCTCGTCGTCAAGAAACACGCCTTCCGTACTTCCGTAAAGCATCACTCCGGCAAAGCCGAGCTCGCCAATCGCGCGGTACATCTCGCGAACAGCCCGGTCGACGTCGGTGAGGGCCAAGGTGGCAAACCCTGCGAAGCGATCGGGGTGTGCCCGGACGGCGTCGGCGATGCGGTCGTTGGCATCGATCGCGAGCGCCGTGGCGTCATGGCGCGCCAGCTCATCTAGGCCATGCGCGGCCAATGAGAGCACCTGCAAGCTGATACCAGCTTCATCCATGGCCTGGAGGCGACCCTCGCCCATGTCGAGCAGGGCCGGCTCCATGCGCGCGCGCAAGCCGCGGGGCAGGGCGGAACGCAATTTGCGGGCGGCCGCCGCAAACCCGGGGGTAAGCACATGCTCTTCAAGGGTGACGATACGCATCCTGGAGTCTCCGGTTGCAGCCGTTCTGCGAACCAGAGTACTTGAGGTGCAGGTGATTTGAGCATTGAAACCGGTCAAGGTCTGGCAGATTCACCAGCGAGCTTACTCGTGGAGCACGGCCGCACGGATGCGCTTACCGACCCGGATGGCCAGAGTGACCGGTAAGCGTTCCACCGAAAGGTGCGGCGTGGTGACAGGCTCTCCACCGATGCGGACCGCTCCTTGTTTCAGTTTGCGGGTGGCCTCGGTGCCGGAGTCGGCCAACGCGAGCCGGACCAGCAGCTTGTCGAGACGGACCTGGCGATTGTCTTCGGTCCAGCCTGCTTCGGCGGCAGTGATGGATATTTCTTCCACATGATCCGGTTGCTCGTCGCGCTGAAACTGCCGTGCCCAGCCTTCATCCGCATCACGGACGACGGTGGCTGAGTGGTAGCCCCCGACGATGGCGCGCGCGAGCCGCTTCTTGGCTTCCATGGGATGGAGTGCGCCTGTCTCGACGTCGGCCTTCATCGCGTCGACTTCAGACTGGCGCAGGTCGGTCAGCAGGGTCCAGAAACGCCACATTAACTCGTCAGAGATCGACATGAGCTTGCCGTACATCTCGGGTGCCGGCTCGTGAATGCCGATGGCGTTGCCGAGAGACTTCGACATCTTTTGTACGCCGTCCAGTCCCTCGATGATGGGCGTCATTAGGACGATCTGCGAAGGCTGGCCGTAATGCTTTTGAAGTTCCCGGCCGATCAGCAGGTTGAATTTTTGGTCGGTGCCGCCGAGTTCCACATCGGACTGGAGGGCGACGGAGTCATAGCCCTGCGCAAGCGGATAAAGCAACTCATGCAGCGCGATCGGTTTTTCTTCCTGGAAACGTTTGTGAAAATCGTCACGCTCGAGCATCTGCGAAACGGTGAACTGTGCAGCGAGCCGAATGATGCCTTCAAACCCCAGCTTGTCGAGCCACTCGGAGTTGAAGCGCACCTCTGTGCGTTCGCGGTCGAGGATGCGGAAGACCTGGTCGGTGTAGGAGCGGGCATTTTCGTCGATCTGCGCGCGGGTCAGGGGTTTGCGAGTGGCAGACCGGCCAGAAGGATCACCGATGAGCGAGGTGAAGTCGCCGACAAGGAAGATGACCTGGTGGCCTAGATCCTGAAAGTGCTTGAGCTTGCGCATGAGCACGGTGTGGCCCAGGTGGAGATCGGGTGCCGTGGGGTCGAAGCCGGCTTTGACACGCAACGGGCGGCCCGTCGCGCGGGCTTGTTCAAGACGCTCGCGAAGATCAGGCACGCGGATGATCTCGGCGGCACCCTTACCGAGGAGATCGAGCTGTTCGTCGACCGGGGGAAAAGCCGTTCGCGCGGAAGCGGTGCTAGAGCTCGACATCATGGCTTCAGTATAGAGGCGCTTGCCGCGACCGATAAGAGGCTACGGCGCGCTTCATAGTACGGCTGCATTGGTTCGCAAGGATGAGCTTTGTTCCGAATCCATGTCGCAGAGGCAGCTTGCCAAGAGAAGGCAGATCGCAGCGTTCCCCTGCCATCCCGGCACCTGCCATAAGGAGGCGGCCGTGGTTGTCACGTGCGAGCAGCACATGATGCTTTTCTTCCGTAGTCGCGCGCCTGCCCTTGCACTGGATACGAATGGTGCGCGCATATTGTACGGCTGAAAAGGCCTGTGGGGTGACGATTGCCGGAGGCTAAGAGCCACTGTCTGACATATCGCAAACTTTGCTGGGCTCGAACTGTGGGCTGAAGAGCCATGGCGGTGTGAGTGTAATGTTTGGAGCTATGAGCGCAACGATCGGCAAAGGCGGGAATGCACGTCCCGAGTCAAAGCCCTGTGCCGTGTGCGGCCGCACAATCGCGTGGCGAAAAAAGTGGGAGCGTGACTGGGACGAGGTGCGTTACTGCTCGGACGGTTGCCGTCGGCGGGCGCGGTCGGGCATGACGGCCGGTGTGGACGCGGCGCTGGAAGCAGCGATCCTGGCGCTGCTGGCCGAGCGGGGCGCGGGCAAAACGATCTGCCCGTCGGAGGCGGCTCGAAGCGTGGGCGGCACTGAGGAAGAGTGGAGACGCCTGATGGAGCCGGCGCGGGACGCGGCTCGCCGACTGCATGCGGCGGGACGCGTGACGATCACGCAGGGCGGGCATCCGGTCGATCCATCGCGAGCCAAGGGGCCGATTCGGCTGAAGCTGCTGTAAGCTCGCCGCATGGGGATTGAGCTTTCGTTCGCGGGCAAGGTGGCGCTGATTACAGGTGGTTCTCGCGGCATTGGGGCTGAAACGGTGCGGGTGTTTACAAAAGCCGGCGGCCGAGTGGTTTTCAGCTATGGGTCGGCCGGCGCGGCCGCGGAGGCGCTGACGGCGGAGTGCGGCGGACCTGCGTGGTGTATTGCGTTGGAGCAAGAGTTGAGCTCGGTCGCGGAGGGTCGTGCGCTGGTGGAACGAGCGGCGGCGGTTTGGGGCCGGCTGGACGCGCTGGTGGTAAACCATGGCGTGTGGCCCTCGCACGATGCACCGATCGAGAGCATGGCGGAAAAGCAGTGGCGCGGGACGATGGGCATCAATCTCGACAGCGTGTTCGGGCTGGTGCAGGCCGCGGTGGGCCGGTTTAAGGAACAAGGCGTTTCAGCGGACCAGCGCGCGCATATTGTGCTGGTGGCCTCGACCGCGGCGCAGCGCGGAGAGGCATTCCATGCGGATTACGCGGCGTCCAAGGGAGCGCTGGTGTCGCTGACCAAGAGCTTGTCGAGCGAGCTGGCCGGACAAGGGATCCAGGTAAACTGCGTCGCGCCGGGGTGGGTGGAGACCGATATGTCAGCCCCTGCGCTGGCGACGGAGGCTGGACGAACGCGGGTATTTGGAGCCATCCCGATGGGGCGGGTCGGGACGCCGGCGGAGATTGCCGGGCCAATTCTGTTTCTTTGCACGCCGTGGGCGGGGTTTATGTCGGGCGAGATTGTCAACGTCAATGGCGGGGCTGTGCTGGTGGGTTGAGCGTTATGCTGGAAGTACAACCCATGCGAGTCCAGGCTATTTTGACGTGTGTGCTTTTGTGGTGCGGGGCGGCGTTGGCCCAGACCCCGGCTGCGCCCGCTGTTGCTGACGGCAATGCGAGTGACCCGCAAGCGATTGCTCTGATGAACGAGATGGTCGCGGCCATGGGCGGGCCGAAGTGGCTTGCGATCCACAACGTGCTGGTGGAAGGGCGCACTTCGGGCTTTTACCATGGCAAGCCGACCGGCGCCATCGGCGATTATCGCTCGCTGCGAACAGTGCCGACCTCGCGGGCGGACGCGGGCCTTGAGCGCGTGGAGTACGGCAAGAAGCACGATGTGGTGTCGATTTTGCTGGCCGACCAGGATTGGGATATCACGTACCGCGGCAAGCGGCTGATTCCGGCAGATGAGTACATGAGCACGTTTCGGCGGCGCGATCACTCGCTGGACGAAGCGGTGCGGGTGTGGTGGCACGAGCCCGGCACGGTGTTGTTTTTCGGCGGGCAAAAGATGGCCGAGCGGCACCTGGTCGACGAGATCACGCTGCTCGACAGTGCAAACGATAACATCGTGCTGCAACTGGACGCGGACACGCACTTACCAGTGCGCGTGAGCTTTACCTGGCGCAACCCTTTGTATAAGGACAAGGATGAAGACGCGGAAGAGTTCGCCGACTATCACCCGGTGGACGGGATTCCGACGGCGCTGAACCTGACTTACTACCATAATGGCGACATGACATCGCAGCGCTATCTTTCGCATGTGACTTATAACATTGCCGTGCCGCCGGATGCCTTTGATGTGGATGCGACGGCAGCGCGGCTAAAACTTTGACCGGGCGCTGTCTCGGCTCGACGCGGTTTCGCGTGTTGCTCGGCGCCGTGCTGGGATTGGTCGTTCTGTCGATAGGCGGAAGCGCGCAGAACGCAATACCCGGGGCGGCGCCGACCGTGCTCACCGCTCCTTTACGGTATGCCTGCCGGCATACGACGGGGCCGATCCGGATCGATGGCAAGCTCGACGACGCGGCCTGGAAGCAGGCCGAGTGGACCAGCGATTTTGTCGATATTGAGGGCGCGGGGAAGCCGAAGCCGCGTTTTCGTACACGCGCGAAGATGCTGTGGGATGAGAACTACCTGTACATCGCGGCCGAACTGGAAGAGCCGGATGTGAAGGCCACGCTCACGCAGCATGACTCCGTGATCTTCCATGACAACGACTTTGAAGTCTTTATCAAGCCGCTGCCGGAGACGCCGAGCTACTACGAGTTTGAGATCAACGCGCTGAATACGGGCTGGGATCTGTTTTTGCCGAAGCCATACCGGATGGACGGCAAGCCGGATAACAGCTGGGATATCGCGGGGCTGCGGACGGCGGTTGCGGTCGATGGAACACTACGCAGGGTGGACGCGCGCTCGCCGGACGCGACTGGTGCGCCTGGCCACGCCCGCCCGGACAAAGACCGGGGCTGGACGGTTGAGATCGCTTACCCGTGGCGGGCGTTCGACTCGCGTCAGCCCGTGCCGCAGCCGCGTGTCGGGACGGAGTGGCGGCTCAACTTCAGCCGTGTGGAGTGGAAGGCCGGGCAGGCTCGCGAGGATAACTGGGTGTGGTCGCCGCAGGGCGTGGTGGATATGCACGTGCCCGAGCGCTGGGGGTGGTTGCAGTTTGTGCGGTAAGCTTCTTGCGCGAGTGTGACTTCCGTGTCACACTCGCTGTGTGAGGTGGGTATGGGGACGTTAAGGGCGCATGTCATTCTGCCGGAACAGCTGATTCACGAGATCGATGCACTGGTAGGGGCTCGGGGACGGAGTGCGTTTCTGGTGGAAACAGCGCAGGCCGAATTGAAGCGTCGCAAGCTGCTGGCGTTTCTGGCGAACGATGAGCCTGCTTGGCCGGATGGGGATCATCCGGAGCTGGCGGGCGGCGCCGAGGTCTGGGTTCTCGGACTACGGGAGGAAAGCGACAAGCGCCTGTGACGATCCTGCTGGATACGACGGTACTGATCGACGTATTGCGAGGGCGAGCTGAGGTGCGGCGGGAGTTGGCCGGGTTGGTGGCGGAAGGCAAGGCCCTGGCGACCTCCGTGGTGAACATTGCCGAGGTGTATGCGGGTATGCGCGTTGGCGAGGAGGCCCGGACGGAGGCTTTTCTGTCTGGGCTGGAGGTGCTGCCGGTGACCGAGGCGATCGCGCGCGGGGCTGGGAAGATGAAAGCGGACGGGGCTCGTGCGGGGAGGACTTACTCGCTGGCGGATATGCTGATCGCGGCGACGGCGCTGGAGCATGCAGCTCGGGTGATGACATGGAATCGAAAGGATTTTGCAGGCGTTGGTGTGCAAGTTTGCGAGTAAGTAATCCGACAGAGCTTCCTAACCAGTTGGTTCGTCGAGCATGTCCGTAAACGGCAGTATTCTTGGAGGTAGGTTAAACGATGAGACTCAAGCGTTCATACCCTTTCGGTGTACTGCTGGCGATGCTTGCCTTCCTACCCTCCTTACAGGGGCAAACCACTCTGGATAAAGTGCCTACTCATGGAACTATCAACATTTTGATTGGCAGCAAGTACGGTCTGGTTGCTGAAACCGACAGCATGCTCAGCAATGGAAAGCAGAGCCCGAATCCCGGTCAAAAGCTGTTTAAGATAGACGACAAAACTATATGTACTATCGCGGACTTCTACTCTGACCCCGGTCCAGAGGTGCTGGGCAATAGTAAATCCAACCCGCTAGCCACTAATATTCCGGGGATCTTTGCCTCTTACATGCACTCCTTGCAGTCACAGAAAGTGGTGCGCTTCGATACAAAGGTAAAGTGGCTGACAGATGACGTGATTTTCAATCTTCAACTGCTGGCCGACGTTGAAGAGCTATCGGGTTCTATCCCTAACCCTCACGGGTCGACTCTAACCGTCGCAGGGTACGATGATGGAAATCTTGCAGTTCAGCGAGTTCGCGTCAAGCCTATTCGTACTAATCAGGGCATTGTCTTTGAAGGCTATCAAGAACCGAAGGTGGTCTTGGGGCCTCGACTCACATACTTCACAGCAGGTATGGACGATGTAGCTCAAGACATGCTTTCGAACAGCGACTCGCATCACAACTACGGCAGCGCTGAGATGACTTCCTTGCGCAAGCAATTGAGCCTCATAGATGGAGCATCAGATGAGCTAAGTAGGATCGAAGCTGCCGAAAATAAGATTGTGGATGAAACGGCAACGTTCCATTCGATTGAGGTCGGCGGCGCTAGGCAGGTCGCTGTCTTGGCAGGAGGTGGCTTGATAAAGTTTCAAGAGCCAGTGCTGCCTTTAAGCCAAGCAAGACGAGTTGTTATCACCCTGCGTGGCGGTAAGGAGATTGGAGACCGATATATGCCATATGCTTTTGAAGCTATAGGTTACAATGTGAACACGCTTGTAGTTGACTTTGATCATTATTCCGATCACTCAATTCAGCGCCTCGATAACCGCATATTTGCGCACTCCTTTTTCATAGATACTGTGTTCATCTACCAAGGTTATGGCTTGGCTGTGCTAGATGCTTCCAACGTTCTGATCGATTGCACTCTGATCCTAGGGCCTAAGGTGTCTGATGACGACGCGTTTGTCGTAAGTTTGAAAAGGCGTTACCCGGATTTGCGTGTGCAGCGAGAGCAATGAGTTCAGGGCGGTACAATTTCGGCATGACTTCTATCCAAACCACCCGCACCCTGGCCCAGCAAGACCCCGAGATCGCGTCCGCGATTGCCCATGAGACTGCTCGGCAGCAGGATGGGCTCGAGATGATTGCTTCTGAGAATTTTGTGTCGGAGGCGGTGCTGGAGGCGGTGGGGTCGGTGCTGACCAACAAGTATGCCGAGGGGTATCCGGGCAAGCGGTACTACGGCGGGTGCGAGTGGGTGGATGTGGTGGAGGAGCTGGCGCGGGCGCGGGCCAGGCGGCTGTTTGGGGCGGCGTATGTAAACGTGCAGCCGCACTCGGGCTCGCAGGCGAACGCGGCCGTGATGATGGCGCTGCTGGAGCCGGGGGACACGATTCTGGGGCTGGACCTGGCGCATGGCGGACACCTGACGCATGGGCACCGGCTGAACTTTTCGGGCAAGCTGTACCGGGTGGCGAGCTACGGGGTTTCGCGTGAAACCGAAACGATCGACTATGACGAGCTGCTGCAGGTGGCGTTCTTT
>CAXTYP010000080.1:0-9507 GCA_964248435.1 uncultured Acidobacteriaceae bacterium
AGTACGGGGCGTTTACCGGGCACTATGCGCGGAACCCGTTGACGGGCGAGCTGCTGCCGGTGTGGATCGCGAACTATATCCTGGCCGACTACGGCACGGGCGCGATTATGAGTGTGCCGGGGCATGATGCGCGGGATTGGGAGTTTGCGGGCAAGTACGGGCTGGAAGTGCGCTGCGTCGTCGAAGTTCCCGGAGGCGAGAACACGTTGCCAGTGCTGGCTGACTCGGACGAGGGCGCGGTGCTCGTGAACTCCGGCCCGTATACGGGGTTGCGCTGCGATGAGGCGCGGGCGCGGCTGAGCGGGGAAGCGGAGCGCGGCGGGTTCGGCAAGGCGACGGTGACGTTTCGGCTGAAGGACTGGGGGGTGAGCCGGCAGCGGTACTGGGGCACGCCGATCCCGATGCTGTACTGCGATGCGTGCGGGATGGTGCCGGTACCGGAAAGCGAGTTGCCGGTGTTGCTGCCCGATATTGTGCCGGTGACACCGCCGGAGGGTGGCTCGCCGCTGGCCGCGGTGCCGGAGTTTGCGAACGCGATCTGCGCGAAGTGCGGCGGGGCGGCGCGACGTGAAACCGACACGATGGACACGTTTGTGGATTCGAGCTGGTATTTCTACCGCTACACGGATGCGCGTAACAGCGAGGCTCCGTTTGGGAAGGAAGCAGCGGCTTACTGGTTTCCGATCGACCAATATATCGGTGGGGTGGAGCACGCGATTCTGCACCTGATCTATTCGCGGTTCTGGACCAAGGTGATGCGCGACCTGGGATTGATCGCGAATGCGGAGCCGGCGGAGCGGTTGTTTACGCAGGGCATGGTGATTCGCAACGGCGCGAAGATGTCGAAGTCGAAGGGCAACGTGGTGTCGCCGGACGAGATGATCGGGCGCTACGGGGCGGATGCGACGAGGATGTACTCGCTGTTTGCCGCGCCGCCGGACCGCGACCTGGAGTGGCAGGAGGACGGGGTCGCGGGGGTGTCGCGGTTCCTGGCGAAGGTGTACCGGTTTGCCGGGCGGCATGCGCCGGCGGCGGCCGGGGTGGCTGCTTCGACGGAGAAGGCGAGCCCTGCCGCGGAAACCGTCTTGCGCAAGCTGCACCAGACGATCCGCAAGATGACCGAGGACTTCGACGACCGGTGGCACTTCAACACCTCGATCGCGGCGGTGATGGAGCTGCTGAACACGCTGTCGGCGGCGGAGGAAGCGTTTGCGACGGGTGAGATTGCGCCGGGGGTGACACGGCATGTGCTGGGCAACCTCCTCCTGCTGCTGGCACCGTTTGCGCCGTACCTGGCGGCGGAGCTATGGGAGGAGCTGGGCGAGCGCGGCAACCTGCTGCGGCAGCCGTGGCCGCGCTACGACCCGGCGCTGGCGCGCGAAACAGAGGTCGAGTTCCCGGTGCAGATCAACGGGAAGCTGCGCACGGTGGTGAAGCTGAGTGCCGATGCGGGAGAACCCGCGTTGCGCGAGGCGGCGCTGGGAGATGAAAAGATCCAGGCGGCGCTCGCGGGCAAGCAGGTGGTGAAGATGATCGTGGTGCCGGGCAAGCTGGTGAACCTGGTGGTGCGGTAGGGAGCGGCGCAGGTGAAAAGCCAATGAAGACCGGGGCAACGCTCGACCCTGCGGGAGCCGCCGTGCCGGAGGCTGGCCCGACGCTCTTTGGGCACCTGCGGCAAAGGCCGGGGCTGCTTGGGCTGGAGCTCCTGTGGCGCTGGAGCACCGGCGGGCTGCTGCTGCTGCTGGGTGGGTTTGAAGCCTGGCGGATCTGGGTGGCGGCCTTGCCGCAGCTGCACCGGATCGGCGTGCTGGACCTGTCGGCGACGCTGATCCTGGAGGACCCTTCGCACGTGTTACGGATGCTGAGCGAGAGTGTGGACCTGCTGCAGCCGCCGGTCGAGCGTGCGGCGTGGGGGCTGGGGCCGCTGATGATCTTTGTGTGGGTCGCGGCGTATGCGGTGGGGCGAAGCGCGGTGCTGGCGCGATTTGACCCGCGACTGCCGCGGCGGCCGTGGCTGTTGGCGGAAAGTGAAGCGTTGCGCGTGGTGGGCCGTTTGATAACGGCGGGCGTGTGGGGGGCCGTGGCCGAGGCGGCGGCAGGGCGGATCGCGCATGATCAACCGGCATGGTCGCTTGTGCTGCTGCTGGGCGGGCTGAGCGTGGCCATTCTTCTTCTGTCCGGTCCCGCGACGCGGACTTCGCACTTTGCGACGCTGCTGGCGCTTGTGGAGGGTCGTTCACTCACCGGCGTTTGGAGGCGTGCGTGGGTGTATGGGCGCAGCGACGTGGTGAAGCCGCTGCGGGACGCGGTGAAGCGAGTGCGCCAGCTGCTGCTGCTGTTGGCGCTGGTGCTGGCGCTGGTGCCGGACCCGTTTCCGTTTGGGCCCTGGCTGATGGCTTGGTGGGTGCTGCTGGGGCTGCCCTCGCTGGCGGCGGCCGATGCGTGGAAGCTGGGCGGCGTGCTCGCGGTGCTGGGGACGCTGGAGGTGGTGGAGTCCGGGGCCGGACGCTCGCGCGTAAAGCCGTAGACTAGGGTCGTGCCTACGACTGCTTCTGCTTCCTCGTCCATTGCCATTCTTGATTTCGGCTCGCAGTACACGCAGCTGATTGCGCGCCGCATTCGCGAGATGAATGTGTTTTCAGCGGTGCTGCCGTGCACGGCCTCGCTTGCCGAGATCGAAGCGCTGCGTCCTTCCGGCTTGATCCTGTCGGGTGGGCCGTCGTCGGTGTATGACGCGCATGCACCGAAGGCGGACCCGGCTGTTTTGGGGATGGGCGTGCCGGTGCTGGGCATTTGCTATGGGCTGCAATGGATCGCCCATACGCTGGGCGGCACGGTGCGGCCGGCGGAGCGGCGCGAGTACGGCGACGCGGAAGTGTCGGTGCTGGACGCGAAAACGCCGCTGTTCGCGGGGCTGCTCGGAGGCGCGGACACGACACTGCGGGTGTGGATGTCGCATGGCGATGAAGCGCTGGAGCTGCCGGAAGGCTTCCACGTGACGGCGCGGACGGCGCATGCGCTGGCGGGGATCGAAAACCCGTCAAAGCGGATTTTTGCGGTGCAGTTTCACCCGGAGGTGCAGCATACGCGGCAGGGAATGGAGCTGCTGCGGAACTTCGTGTTGCGAATTTGCGGGGCGACGGCGGACTGGACGCCGCGGCACTTTATCGAGGAAACAACGGCGACGATTCGCGAGCGGGTGGGCGCGGGGCATGCGATCTGCGCGATCTCGGGTGGGGTGGACTCGTCGGTGGCGGCAGTGCTGGTGCACCGGGCGATCGGCGACCAGCTGACGTGCGTGTTTGTGGACAACGGGGTGTTGCGCAAGGGCGAGTTTGAAAAAGTGCAGGAGAACCTGCGCGGCAAGCTGGGCTTGAACCTCGTGGCGGTGGACGCGAAGGATCGTTTTTTGAGCAGGCTGGCGGGGGTGACGGACCCGGAAACCAAGCGCAAGGCGATTGGGCGCGAGTTTATCGAGGTGTTTGACGAGGAAGCGGCGCGGATTTTTACCCGCATGGGAGCCGGTAGCTCAGGGGTGGAATGGCTGGTGCAGGGGACGCTTTACCCGGACGTGATCGAGTCGGCGTCGGTGCATGGGCCGTCGCACGTGATCAAGAGCCACCACAATGTGGGCGGGCTGCCGGAAGGGATGAAGCTGAAGCTGATCGAGCCGCTGCGCGACCTGTTTAAAGATGAAGTGCGGCGGATCGGCCGCGACCTGGGGATGCCGGAAGACATTCTCGGGCGGCAGCCGTTTCCGGGGCCGGGCCTGGCGGTGCGGATCCTGGGCGAAGTGACGGCGGAGCGGGTCGCGATTCTTGGGGAAGCGGACGAGATCGTGGTGGACGAGATCAAGCGGGCCGGCTTGTATGGCGAGATATGGCAATCGTTCGCGGTGCTGCTGCCGGTGCGCAGTGTGGGGGTGATGGGCGATCAGCGGACCTATGCCGACGCTTGCGCGATACGCGCGGTGCACTCGGAAGACGGGATGACGGCGGACTGGGTGCCGCTGCCGTACGAGGTGCTGGGGAGGATTTCGAACCGGATTGTGAACGAGGTGCGAGGCATCAACCGGGTGGTGTACGACATTACCTCGAAGCCGCCCGGCACCATCGAGTGGGAATAGAAGCGCGGGCTGGTTGCGGCGCATCCCATCCCCCGAGAGGGTGGCGATGGCGCAGAGGATAGAAGATTACGGGGTGATCGGCGACTGCGAAACAGCGGCGCTGGTGGGCAAGAACGGGTCCATCGACTGGCTGTGCTGGCCCAACTTTGCGTCGGGCGCGTGCTTTGCGGCGCTGCTGGGCACTGAGGAAAACGGGCGCTGGTTGCTGGCGCCGGCCGCCCCCAGGCCCGGAGAAGAAGCCTGGACCGCGACCTGGCGCTACCTGCCGCAAACGCTGGTGTTGGAAACGAAGTGGACGCGCGGCGAGGACATTGTGTGCGTGACGGACTTTATGCCGGCGCGCGGCGGCCACTCGCACATTGCGCGCAAGGTGGAGTGCGTGGCGGGCGAGGCGCGCATGCACATGGAACTGGTGCTGCGTTTCGATTACGGACGATCGGTGCCGTGGGTGACGCATGAGGGTCACGCGACACGCGCCATTGCCGGACCGAACATGGTGTTGCTGCGCACGGACCTGGAAACCCACGGGCAGGACCAGAAGACCGAGACGACCTTTACGGTGAGCCAGGGCGGCCATATGTGGATGACGCTGTCCTACGGGCACTCGGCCGAGGCGGAGCCGCCGACGATCAATCCGGACGAGGAGCTTGAAGACGCGAAGCGGTACTGGGCGGAGTGGACCGAAAAATGCACCCCCGCCGGGCCGTACACGGAAGCGGTGCAGCGCTCGCTCATCACACTGAAAGCCCTGACCTATCGGCCGACGGGCGGCGTGGTGGCGGCGGTGACGACCTCGCTACCGGAGCAGCTGGGTGGTCCGCGCAACTGGGATTACCGGTTTTGCTGGCTGCGCGACTCAACCTTTACGCTGTTGGCGCTGATGAACGGCGGCTTTTACAAGGAAGCCGAAGCGTGGCAGGACTGGCTGCTGCGAGCGATCGCGGGCAGCCCGGAGCAGGTGCAGATTATGTACGGCATCAGCGGCGAGCGTCACCTGCTGGAGTGGGAGGTGCCGTGGCTCGACGGTTACGAGGGCTCAAAGCCGGTGCGGATCGGCAATGCGGCGGCGGAGCAGCTGCAGCTTGATATCTATGGCGAGGTGATGGACGCGTTTTTCCATTCGCTGGCAGCTGTGAAAGCGCCGCGTCGGGTGGACCTGCACCTGCAGCAACTGCTGATCGACCACCTGCTGACCGTGTGGCAGTTGCCGGACCAGGGTATCTGGGAGACGCGCGGCGGAGCGCAGCATTTTGTGTACTCAAAGATGATGGTGTGGGTGGCGCTGGACCGGGCGATCCGGATCGCGGAACACACGGGCAACGAAGTGCCGCTGGAGCAGTGGCGGGCCGCGCGCGAGCAGGTGCATGAGGATGTGTGCAAGAAAGGCTTCAATAAGAAGCTGAACGCGTTTACGCAGGTGTATGGCGGTGAGCAACTGGACTCGGCGCTGTTGCTGATGCCGATGCTGGGATTTTTGCCGCCGACCGATCCGCGGGTGAAAGGGACGATCGAAGCCATTGAGAAGTCGCTGATGCGGAATGGACTGCTGCTGCGCTATGACACCGGCGAGTCAGGAGATGGGTTGCCGGCGGGGGAGGGCGCTTTTGTGGCGTGCTCCTATTGGCTGGTGTCGTGTTTGAAGTTGATTGGCCGCGAGGCCGACGCGCGCCGGTTGCTGGAGCAGCTCCTGTCGCTGCGCAACGAACTCGGCCTGATGTCGGAAGAATACGACACGGAAAAGAAGCGGCAGGTGGGGAATTTTCCCCAGGCGTTCTCGCACATCGCCATGGTAAACGCGATCTTCGATATCGAGGGCGGCAGCGGACTGCATGTGAGAAAGCGGCGGGAAGTGCATACGGAAGCGCAGCAGCGGGACGAAACGGAGCCCACCTCGACGCCGGAACTGGACCCGCGCACAGGTGATCCGGGCCGGGGAGAGGCGAAGGCGAGCGCTGCGAACGACCCTGCATCTACCTAAGTGGGAGAACAAGGAAAAGCATGCACACGTTTCGAGTATGGGCGCCCAAGGCCGAGTCGGCGGTTGTCAGGATTGAGAATGTAAAACACCCGATGAGCCGGGACGAGGGCGGCTGGTGGGCGGCGGAGGTGGAAGACGCGGGTCCGGGAATGGATTACGCGTTTTTGCTGGATGGGGACGACCTCGCGATGCCGGATCCACGCTCGCAGTTTCAGCCGGACGGGGTAAACGGCCCGTCGCGCGTGGTGGATCACGCGGCGTTTGCGTGGACGGATGAAAACTTCCGCGCCAAGGCGTACCCGAGCGCGGTGATCTATGAGCTGCACATCGGCACATTCACTCCGGAAGGCACGTGTGACACGGCCATTGCGAAGCTCGACTACCTGCGCGAGCTGGGTGTGACCCATGTGGAATTGCTGCCGTTTGCGCAGTTCCCGGGCAAGCATGGATGGGGCTATGACGGTGTGGACCTGTTTGCGCCGCAGAACTCGTATGGCGGCCCGGATGGGCTGAAGCGCTTTGTGGACGCGGCGCACGGCAAAGGGTTGGCGGTGCTGATGGATGTGGTTTACAACCACTTCGGGCCTTCGGGAAATTACGTAGGCAAGTTCGGGCCGTACTTCAACGACGAGCACAAAACGCCGTGGGGCGATGCGGTGAACCTCGAGGTGGGCGGCTCGTACGAGGTGCGGCGGTTTTTCTGTGACAACGCGCTGATGTGGCTGCGCGACTACCACATGGACGGGCTGCGGCTGGACGCGGTGCATGCGTATAACGACCGCTCGGCGATCAACTTTATGGAGCAGATCACGACGGAAGCGCATACGCTCGAAGCGGAAACCGGGCGGCCGTACGTGATGATTGCTGAAAGCGACCTGAACGATCCGCGGCTGGTGAGAGCGAAGGAAGCGTACGGTTACGGGTTCGACGCACAATGGAGCGATGATTTTCACCACGCGATCGTGGCGCTGCTGACGGGCGACCGCTCTGGCTACTACGCGGATTTCGGCGACTTCGCGGACCTGGGCAAGGCGTTGTCGCAGGCGTTTGTATTTGACGGGCAGTTCTCGGAGTATCGCGACCGGGTGCATGGGCGGCCCGCGCACGACTTGCCGGGGTGGCGATTCCTGGGTTACTCGCAAAACCACGACCAGGTGGGCAACCGCGCGAAGGGTGAGCGTTTGCAGCACCTGACGGACATGCCGCGCGCAAAGATGGCGGCTGCACTGACACTACTGGCTCCGTTTGTGCCGATGCTGTTCCAGGGCGAAGAGTGGGCGGCTTCGACGCCGTTTCAATACTTTACCGACCACGAGGACAAGGAGCTGGGCAAGCTGGTTTCCGAAGGGCGCAAAAAGGAGTTTGCGGCGTTTGGATGGGACCCGGCGGATGTGCCGGACCCCCAAGACGCGTCGACGTTTGAGAACTCAAAACTGAAGTGGGACGAGCTGGCGGAGTCCGGGCACGCGGAGATGCTGCAGTGGTACAAGGACCTGATTGCCCTGCGCAAGTCGCGGCGCGAGCTGACGGACGGGGCGCTGGAGCAGGTGGACATCGACTTCGACGAGGAAGACCGTTGGTTTACGATGCAGCGCGGCGGGGTAGTGCTGGTATTGGCGCTGGACGAGGCGGGCTACTCGGCGGGGCTGGATGAAAGCGTGGAGTTGCTGCTGGCGTCGGACGCGGGGATCACGGTCGAGGACGGGCATTTGTCAATGCCGGGGGCTGGGGTGGCGGGTTTGTCAGTGGGGTAAAGTGCTCGACGGTTCCGCTCCGCGCTTATGTGCGGAGCGGAACGACGTATGGCTCAAAATGAATATGAAGCTTTGTTCGTGTTTTGAGCCATACACAGCAGCAATTCGAGCTCGGCTTCCCCCCTTCCTATCAACAATGAATGCTTTAGCGGACGGCGGGTATTCCGTCGGGCTGAAACACGTTGGCTCCTTGCCAGGGCTGGCTTCCTTCAGCGTGTAGATGCAGGCGGACTTCTGCGAAGACCGCGCCGCCCATCAGCAGGGTGGGGGCGGGGCCGGGTGCGGTGACGTGGAGCAGGCTGAGGGTAGTGCGGGTGACCTGCTGATCGGGTTGGCCGGCGCGCGAAATCAGCATGCAGGGGTAGTCGAGGGGCAGGCCTGCTTCGCGCCATTGGCGAGCGATGGCGGTGAGATCGCGGCCCGGCATGTAGACGACGCGGGTGGGCTCAGGGTTCGGGGCTTCGCCCAGCGCGTACTCCGACGAGAAATGCGCCGTGCTGAGCAGGATGCTCGAGGCCGCGCGGCGGTCGGTGAGCGAGCAGGGAATGGCGGCGGCTGCAGCGGATGCGGCGGTGACGCCCGGGACGACTTCAAACGAAACAGACGCGGCGCGCAGGGCGTCCATCTCTTCGCCGGCGCGGCCGAACAGGAGAGGATCGCCGCTTTTGAGACGGACGACGCGGCGACCGGTGCGCGCGCCCGCGATCATCAGTTCGTGGATCTCGGGCTGGGTGATGCCGGCGCGCCCGCAGCGCTTGCCGACGTTCACGATTTCAGCAGACGGGGAAGCCAGTGCGAGAACAGCTGGGGGCACGAGGTCGTCGTGAAGCAGCAGGTCGGCGTTGCCGATAAGCCGGGCGGCCTTGACGGTGAGCAGGTCGGGGTCGCCGGGGCCCGCGCCGACCAGCATGACCGGATCGTTGGGGGCGGACGGCCTTTCGACAGGAGTGAGTTGGAGCCGGCGCGGAGACGGCGCGTGGGGAAGTGCGAGCTGTCGCGACGGGCAGGTGTCGGACTCGCAAACCTGACGCTCGCCGAGAGTTTGCAGCAGCAGCTTGCGTGCGTCGCCTGCCGGGTGTGCGGAGAGGACTTCGCGACGGAGGCCGCCGAGGGTGTGGAGCCAGGGACCGAGGTCGTGGGGCAGTTGGGCGTCGATCTCGCGGCGCAGGCGCTGGGCGACGGAGGGGCTTTCGCCGGCCGTTGAGATGGCGATCTGCAGGTTGCCGCGACTGACGACCGAGCCGTAGTAGAAGTCGCAGTGCGGGATGTCATCGACCGCGTTGCACAGGATACCGGCATCGGCACAGAGCCGGTACACATGCTGATTGACAGATGTGTCGTCGGTGCCGGCGATGACGACGAAGTGATTCAGGATATCGCTGTCGGCAAAGGGGCGCTGGTGCCAGGTGATTGCGCCGCGCTCGGCGAGGCGCATGATCTCAGGCCGCGCCCATGGGGCAACCACGGTAACCTCCGCGTCGCTCGCGACGAGGCTCTCGATTTTTCCGGAAGCGACCTCGCCCGCGCCGACGACGAGCGCGGGCCTCTTGTCGAGTTTGAGGAAGATAGGGAGCAGGCTCATGCGGGGTCTCCGTTACGGTAACTTCGCGACTGCATGGATGAGCTACATATCGGCGGCAACGCCGGGG
>CAXTYP010000081.1:0-2563 GCA_964248435.1 uncultured Acidobacteriaceae bacterium
GCCCGGATCGGCGGGATGGGGGCACGGGGCCGCAGAACGCGGTACTCCTCGGCAAACAACTGGTTCAGGACGGGATTCACCATCGAGGAGCCTAGCACACAGAGACCCTTCGTGCAGGGACGCAAGCCAGGGCTTCGGAAAGGGCTGGCTCAGGGAACCAGCCCCTTTGGAGCTGTCAATACTTGCCGGTTTGCGCGTTTTCGCTCTTCAGGGCAAACAACAGGACCGAGCGAGCGGTGACCTGGTAGCATTCGCCCGTCTTGTAGATCCCCGATGCGTTGTTTCCCTCGAAGTTGGTGTCGACCAGCAGGGCCCATTCATCGCCACCATAGGATTCCGGCAGGGTGAAATCCACCAGGTCGCTATGCCCGTTGATGACCAGCAGCATGGTGGCATCGCCGCCGCGCTTCAGGATCCCGGTCGGCTGCGCGCGCCCGTCCATCAGCATGCCGAAACACTTCATGCTGGTGTCGCCCCAGTGCTCGTCGTCCATCTCGCGGCCGTTCGCATTGATCCACATCAGGTCCTTGACCCCGAGCGCTTCGTTGCATTTGCCGGTGTAGAACCGGTTACGCCGCAAGATGGGGAAGCGGTGCCGCAGACCGGTAAGCAGCTTCACAAAGGCGACCAGGTGCTTGCCCTTGTCATGGAGGTCCCAGTTGAGCCAGGAGATCTCCGTGTCCTGGCAGTAAGCATTGTTATTGCCCTGCTGTGTCCGGCCGAACTCGTCGCCGGCCAGCAGCATGGGGGTGCCTTGCGAGAGCAGCAGGGTCGCGAGCATGTTGCGGATCTGCCGCTGGCGGAGCGCGTTGATTGCCGGGTCATCGGTTGGGCCTTCCACACCACAGTTCCAGGAGCGGTTGTCCGAGTTCCCGTCCTGGTTATTTTCCCCGTTGTCGTCGTTGTGCTTTTCGTTATAGGTCACAACATCGTTCAGGGTGAAGCCGTCGTGCGCGGTCAAAAAGTTGACGGAAGACCAGGGTCTGCGGCCCGAATGATTAAAGATGTCCTGGGATGCGCACATGCGCTCTGTCAGCGCGGAGGCCGGCACCCGATCGCGCCAGAAATCACGGACCGTGTCGCGGAATTTATCGTTCCACTCCGCCCAGCCGGGAGGAAAGGCGCCCACCTGGTAACCGCCGGGGCCACAGTCCCAGGGCTCGGCGACCAGCTTGACGTGGGCCAGCATGGGGTCCTGGGAACAGGCTTTCAAAAAGCCGCTCTTGTTGTCGAAGCCGTTCGGCTCGCGCGCCAGAATCGTGCCGAGGTCAAACCGGAAGCCATCGACGCTGGTGTTCTCGGTCCAGTACCGGAGCGAATCCATGACCATCTGGAGTACGCGCGGGTGGCTGACATTGACCGTGTTGCCGGTACCGGTCTCGTTGATGTAGAAGCGCTTTTGGTCGGGCATCAGCCGGTAGTAGCTGGCATTATCGATGCCCTTGAACGAAAAGGTCGGCCCCTTTTCGTTGCCTTCCGCGGTGTGGTTGTACACCACGTCGAGGATGACCTGGAGCCCGTTCTGGTGAAAGCGGGCGACCATCTCCTTGAACTCTTTCAGGGTGTCGGGGCGGCAAGATGCGTAGCGTGGATCGGGGGCGAAAAAGCCGATGGTGTTGTAGCCCCAGTAGTTGACCTTGCCCTGTTCCAGCAGATTGCTGTCGTTGACAAACGTGTGGATCGGCAGCAGCTCGACCGAGGTGACACCGAGGGACTTGATGTAGTCGATGACGGGCTGCTCCGCGAGTCCGGCGTAGGTACCGCGCAGGTGCTCCGGGACGTCGGGCCGCAGCTTGGTGAACCCTTTCACGTGGGTTTCGTAGAAAACAGTTTCTTCCCACGGGACATCTTTGTGCCCCCGTTCCCCTGTGAAATCGAAGTTCGGGTCGACCACAACGCACTTTGGCATAAACGGAGCCGAATCACGCTCATCAAAGGTCAGGTCGTCCATGGATTCCATGATGTAGCCGAACACGGCTGGATCCCAGATCACATCGCCGAGGTGGGCATAGGCATAGGGGTCCAGCAGCAGCTTGTTGTGGTTGAAGCGGTGCCCGTTCTCGGGTTCGTACGGGCCGTGCACCCGGTAGCCGTAACGCTGCGCCGGCGCAAGCTTCGGCACATAGCCGTGCCACACATTGTTGGTGTGTTCGGGCAGGGTGATGCGTTGAAACTCGGTTTTTCCATCCTCGGAGAAGAGGCATAGCTCTACCGCCGTGGCATGGGCTGAAAACAACGCAAAGTTGACCCCTTGCCCGTCCCAGTGCGCTCCGCGTGGAAACGCCTGGCCTTCCTGAACCTCGAACTTCTCTGTTGTCGTCACCTTGCTGGTATCTCCCCACAAACTGACACTAGGATGCAGGATTCGCATTTACCTGCCAAGCGACGCGGTGAGACAATGGCAACGGCTGGCCCCGTAGCTCAGGTGGATAGAGCGACGGTTTCCTAAACCGCAGGTCGGAAGTTCGAATCTTCCCGGGGTCACCAATCAAGCCTGTGTTTGAACGTGGGCGTTGGCCGTTTCCGCATAACTTGCGATAGCAACTGGCACCGGAACTGGCAC
>CAXTYP010000081.1:2663-9437 GCA_964248435.1 uncultured Acidobacteriaceae bacterium
AACTGGCACCGGAACTGGCACTGGCTTGGCGAGCGGTCATTCTCCAGCGGCTTTCAAAGCCGTCGCAGGCCGTCCCTCGCAGGCGGCCTTGTTGCGGCTGGGGCTTCGATCGGGAGCCTTGCCAACTGGAAGAAAAAGCACGCTGAAATTCGACGAGGGGAGTCCGCTGGTTCGCAATGCGGGAGGGCTTCCACTTCCGATGGCCGGCATCCCTAGATATTCAAGGCGATCTTGCGTCGGTAGAACCAATGCATGAGAGCCCAGCAGCCCGCCGTGAAGAGAAGGGCATACAACAGCGAGCCGACCGTCTTCGGTCTGATCGCGGAAAAGTAGTTGTTGTAGAAAAGACCGACGGTGTTTTCGCCATCGACCGGCACCGAAACAAAGCACGTACTCACGGCGGAGGCGAAGATAAAGCTTGCCATCGCGTTGGTTCCAAAGACGAGGAGGATGGCCCAGCCGCGTCCCCGCACCCGGAGCACATCGGCCACGGTAAACAGGAGGGCGAGCACAAAGAAGGTCCAGCCCGCTGCCCAAAGGACATACGAGCTGGTCCACAGCTGCATGTTGATGGGAAAGGTGGAGTTCCAAAGGCCGCCTACCCCTAACGACACGCACCCGACTGCAACGAGGCCAAGAGCCTTTTGGCGCTCCGTGTAGCCGCTCATCAGCCAAAGCCCGGTCAGCATTCCCGCGATAAAGGTTCCGGTCGCGGGAATGGTGCTCAGCAGTCCGTTAGGATCGTACGCGCGGTGGAGAAGATGCCCTGCGAAGAGCCGGTAGTCAATCCAGGCGTCCAGGTTATGCGCCGGATCCAGCAGTGGGATGTTTTGTCCAGGAACACCGTAACCAGGAACGGGGACAAAACGCATAAGGACCCAGTATCCCAATAGACAGGCCGTGAAACCGCACAGCATGGCGACGCGGCGGGGCAAGGGCCGCCGTGCGCCGGCAAGCAGAAAGCTTCCGCAAGCCAGGCACAAGGCTACACGCTGCAAAACACCGAAGAACAGCAGATGACGCCACGGATGAAAGAACAGGGCGTCGAGACACAGGCCAATGGCGATGAGATAAGTCGCACGCCACAACGCGGCAAGAAGAAGCGAGCTGTGCGAATGGCCGGATTGTTCTTTTTCAACATGAGCAATGGTTGTTCCCACACCGATCATGAACAGGAAAGCGGGGAACACCAAGTCGGCTGGTGTAAACCCGTTCCAGTGAGCGTGTTTCAACACGGAAAAAGCCGATCTGGCATCGCCCGGGTTGTTCACAATCATCACGCTCGAGATGGTGAGGCCAGGCATAAGAGACACCGACAAGAACTGAGGCTTGTATGTGGGGCGCTGTACCCTTGCGACATCGCTCATCGGCCGAACTCCTGATCTGCTTGTGGTCACTGCAGTCTGCCGAAGGCGCTTTTCGGCTGAAGTGTGGTGTGCGATTTCCAGAGATGATGCTTTTGCCCGCAATTACCTATTGTTCACACGCGGCTGCGGCTTTCTCCTCCCGGACTAAGAGAGGTCATCGAAGCCGGCCCTAAGCGCCAGACCAGACACATGGACTCACGCAACATTTCCGACCCGGTTTTAGCCGTACCAGCATTGAGCCCGATGCTCCCGCGCGGCCTCGAACAAACATGCACAAGACCGGTTTAGCCGTTGGGCCGAAACGGCGCTAAACCCGCCCGGTGAACAATGAATCGCAGCCAAGCAAGGATTTACTCACGTTGTGACATTGTTTCCTTTTCGTCGAAGTCGTTGGTTTGGTCGTGTTCGCGGTAAGTTGACCTGCCTCTAACGTCAGCTTCTTTGGGAAGAAGTGTCTGCTTGGCGCCCACACATTGCTGACTCTCACCTACTTATACGGCTGCCAGCCCCGGCATGCCATCGCGCGGGATGCAATACTCGTTTGCACGGCTGGAAACGTATTCCCTTCCACCATCTCATCTAGCTTTTTGGTCTACCTCGATGCACGGTCGGTTGAGGCAACGTTGTGCCCGGCCAGGAAATGTTTGATAACTCTGCTCATATTTTCAGCATCCCTTTGTTCGCGTTGGCGGAACAGTGCGCATCGCAAACGACTTTGGCAGCATATGCGAGATGATCTTGCCTGCCAGGAGGCAATCTGGCAAGGTCGCAACTTGCGGTGTCAGTGCGCGTCCAGTCCGTCAAGCAAGCTGTTGCGGTAAGCGCGAAAAGCGGGGATGAGGCCGAGTACTGCTCCTCCAAGAACCACCGCTACGGCGTACAACACGACCCGCGAAGAAACTCCCACAAAGGCAAGCGGAATACCGAAGCGCCGTTCGACCTCGCCGCGTGCAAGTGCCAGGAGTACGTACGCCGAGCCTATTCCGATGAGGGTACCCAGTGCACTGATCAGCGTGGACTCAAAGATGAAGAGCGCGAAAATCTGCCGGAAGCCGAAGCCGAGGGCGCGCAGCACCGCTATCTCGCGCCGCCGCTCGTTAAGCGCGGTGTAAAGGGCAGCGAGCATGGCGAGCAGTCCGACAACCAGCACAGCCGCACTGACGAGTGAGAGTGCCACGTCCGCATAGTCCACAAGGCTCCACAGGTCTCGAAGAGCAAGCGCGGGGATAACGGCAGAAAGCGGTTCGGGCTTGTAGGTATCGATCTCGCGCGCGAGCAAAAGCGTATCCACTCGCGACCTGGTGCGGACCAGGAAAGAGCTGATCTGTCTGACGTGGAGGTCGCCGGGTTTGATCTTGGACGCCGGGATGCCTTCACCGAGGGCGGGCGGCGTGCCATCTGTCCAGTCAATATGCATGGCCTCGTCGCCAAGCAGGGTGATGTAGATGGCGCGATCAATGGGCGTTGCCGTATGGGCAAGGATGCCAACGACGGTGAAGGGCTTGTCGGCATGCTTGAGGAAGCTGACTGCCTCGATGCCATGGGCGAGAATGATCTGTGACCCCGGATGATAGCCGAGCCGCTCGGCGACCTCTGCACCGAGGACCGCGTCGAAGATGCCCACGGCTGGACGGCCGGCTGTGAATGCAACCGGGTGATTGCCGCGAAACCGATAGTGCTTGTAGAAATTCTCGTCTGTAGCGACAACCCGAAAACCGTGGTGGCTGTCGCCAAGCGTGAAGGGAATCGTCCAGGCGACGGCGGGGTGGTTGCGGAAGTGATCATAGGAGTCGATCGAGATATCGTTGGCACCCGTACCGAGATGGAAGATGGTGTAAAGCAGCAGTGGGAGCGAGCCGCCGCGCGCTCCTACGACCAGGTCAATGCCGGAGACAGTGCCGGAAAAGCCGGCCTGCGCGCCCGACTGGAGACGATCGATGCCGACCAGCAAAAGCACGCTGAGCGCGATGGAGAAAGTGGTGAGCGTTGTGGTGAGGGCGCGGCTCCGTAAGCTGCGGAACGCGAGGCGCAGGAGCATCAGCATGCGTGCGTCCCGTGGAAGTTGACGATGGATAGCTCGCGGTCAAAGCGATGGGCGAGCGAGCGATCATGCGACACAAAGACCACCGTCGAACCTGCGTGATCGCACATGCCGAGCAGCAAGGAAAGGAACTGCTCGCGCCGGTCCATGTCAAGAGCGGAGGTAGGCTCATCGGCCACAATCAGCCGCGGGCTGCCGATCACGGCGCGGGCGATGGCCACTCGCTGCTGCTGGCCGGTACTGAGGCGAGTCACCCGACGGTGCAGGTGCTCCTGGAGATCGAGGCGGCTCGCGATGCGGGCTAGCTCTTCGTGCAACGTGCCAGCGCGAATACGCTTGCGGCGATCCGCGTGTACCTGGCAGGGAAGCGCGATGTTTTCAGCGACGGACAGGTACGGGATCAGGTTGAAGTTTTGAAAGATGTAGCCCATCTCGGAACCGCGGTGACGATCGCGGGCCGATGCGCTCAGCGTTGTAAGCTCCTGGCCGAGGACCTGCACGGTTCCCGTTTGCGGGAGGATGACCCCGGCGATCAAGCCGAGCAGGGTGGTTTTGCCGCTGCCGCTAGGCCCATGAACAAAGACCCGCTCGCCGGTAGCGATTGCAAGGCGCCCGATCGAGAGCACCGGGGGGGTGTGTGTTGCGCGGCGGTCATAGCGGAAGGTGACGCTGTCAAGCAGAACCGCCGGGGAAAGGGGGTCCATGTCAGGAAGGACCGGTGTAGGAGGTGACAGACTCGGCGGCAAGATCATACGAAACGCTGCCGTACGGGCTTGGAACGGTGGAGATCCTGAGCGTGCCGGTGACAACGATGGGATCGGTGAAGCTGACCGGCACCTTGCCCCCTCGCGCTACCAGGACGTGAACCATCTGGTTGGGCGGCGGTGGGGGCACGTGGATGCAGGCGCCCGCATACGGTACAAGGAGAAATTCAGTGACCTTTTCCGCATCATCCTCCAGCGGAACCATGAAACCTGGAATGGCGACACGTTTGCCGTCAAGCTGCCGGGCCGGAACGTTTTGCGCGGTCGCGGAGGTGAGTGTTTTCAGCGTTTGCCAGTTGACCGAGATCGCAGCTGTCGGGGAAGGTTCACCGAAGACGCTGCAAGCGTCCATCAGCCATCGCGCTGCAGGCAGAGCGATGAGGCGAGCCGCGGCGCGACGCGAGATCTTCGGTGGTGAGATATAGCTCAAACGATTGCTTTCTCTAAGCACGATTCTACTTTGTAGCCGGTCGCGCGACCACGGGACGGTGGATTGCCCCGAATGGCCGTTCGATGAAGGTGGTCCACTTTCCCGCAAGGTGCGGGTCGCTGACCGGCGCTTGATCCCACGGTTCAGAGCTGATGCCGTTTAGATCCCATACGACCTTGCCATTGTGCACGGTGAGTTGACACTCGAGCTTTTGCGTGCCGTTTAAACGCGTGTTGAACATGTCCACAAAGCCGTAGGTGCCCTGCTCCACCGAAAGCACGGCAATATCAGCGGGCGCGCCGACAGAAAGATTGCCAAGCTCTTCGTGCTTGATCTCACGGGCGGGCGCTTCGGTCATCTGCTCGATGACCTGCGGCACAGTCTCGCCCATGGCAAGCATCTTGTCACTCACGTTGAGCAGGTCTTTCATGCCGGCGTTCATGCTCCCGATGTGCAGGTCGGTCGAGATAGAGTCAGGCAAAAAGCCGGCTTTGACCATGGGCACAGCCACTGACCAGGAGAAGCTTCCCCCGCCGTGGCCCACGTCAAACCAGATACCGCGCTTGCGCCCGACAAGCATCGCGGCGCTTGGCCCGAGCGTTTTCGAATCCTGCTCTCCGCGCAAACCGGAGTACGTGTGCGTGTAGATATCGCCGGGGCGCAGCTTGTAAGCGAGCAAGTCATAAAGCGTGCGCTCGATGCGGCGGGCGCCATAGTCGATCATCACTGGAATATTTGCGATGTTCCCGGCAATCACAGCTTGCTCAAAGGGCTTCCACTCGGGACCGGTGAAGTGCGCGCTTTTGATTCCCACAACTGTCTCCGGATACTTCAAAGCCATCGCCGCGGTGGCCTTGCCGTCCATGTCGTCAAGATTGTCCTCGTACGTGGGGCCGCGCATGCCTGCGCCTACAATGTTGAGCATCGCAAGCACGCGGGTGTTGGAACGATCGATGACCCGCTGCTTGAAGTCTTCAAAGTTGCGCCACCCGGAGCTGCCCGCGTCGACAACGGTGGTCACGCCCGAGCGAAAGGTAAACCCGTCAGGGTAGACACTATTGTCTCCCGCGTACGAACCTTTTTCGCCCGTCCCCGCGTAGACGTGTACATGGAGGTCGATCAGCCCCGGACTGACCAGCAACCCGTGCACGTCCACAGACTTGATGGCCTGCGCAGGATCAAGGTGCGACCCAACAGCCGCGATCTTTCCATCCTTGACGGCAACATCCATCACGCCGTCGCGGTGGTTTTTCGCGTCCAGCACATGGCCGCCTTCGAGCAGCAGGTCGTACTGGTACGCCCTGGCTTCTGGCGGCGGCTGCGTTTGCGCGTAAACGCAAATGCTGCAAAGCATGGAAGCGGTAAGCAGCAGCTTGAACATGACACGCGGATCACAGGGATTCACTTTGAACCAGGCCTCGGTGAGAAGTTGCGGAATGGCAAGCGATCCAACAAACGATAGGATCGGAGCCGAGAATGCAACATTCTCACCCCGCGCTGACTCTGTGCAATCGGCCAAAGGGGTAAGAACAAGCTAAGGCAAATGTCCTACTTGCCTTCGACCTTATCTGTCACCTGTCACGCGTCATCTGTCATCCTGAGCGCGGGGCGAAGCGCTGGCCGCATCGTTTACGCCCAGGCCCCCCACAAGGGTTTAAAGACGACTCCCTCCGCCATACCTGCTGCCCTGGCACTTGGGGAAGGGAGATGCCGGCCGCCCAAGCATCCGCAGCGGCCGATTGGTCTTGAGTGCGACCGGCAGAGCGCTTAGGATGGAGCGCACACGAGGGTGCCGTCACTGGTGAGTGTCACTCCTAATTCCTCAATCGCGCGATGCCGGCGGCTCTTTTCTGAGCGAGCGTTTGAGGCCGTGTGGTGGGCTGCTGCTTTGCTCCTCGCGTTGCAGCTTTGTGCCGTATCCTTGATGGCTCTTGCACCGGCAACGGCCACCCTGCCGCCTGCGGGCACACCGCCTGAGCCACTGCCTCTTTCTGCCTTTCACAAGCAGCAATGGCATGTTGAGGAGGGTCTCCCCGCCAACAATCTCCGAATGATCGGTCAGCAGCCGGATGGGAGGTTATTGCTCGCGACCTCGGCCGGCTTGTCCACGTTCGACGGCATGCGCTTCCAGCCTTTTGAAGCGGTCGAGCCCGTGCCCTACCTGGGCGAGGC
>CAXTYP010000082.1:0-9340 GCA_964248435.1 uncultured Acidobacteriaceae bacterium
CTACCCTAGGTCCATGAAGTTCGGCGTTCTGCAGTTTCCGGGCTCGAATTGTGATCACGACACGGCAAACGTGCTTTCCGCCGTTCTTGGGCAGCCTGTGGTGATGCTGTGGCATGACTCCCCGTCGCTTGAAGATGCGGATGCCATCGTGGTGCCGGGCGGGTTCGCCTTTGGGGATTATCTCCGCACAGGGGCGATCGCCAGTTTCTCGCCAGTCATGGGTTCCGTCCGGAGGTTTGCCGCTGCCGGTGGACCGGTGCTGGGCATTTGCAACGGCTTCCAGATTCTTTGTGAAAGTGGGCTGCTGCCAGGCGCGTTGTTGCGCAATGCCGGACTCAGATATGTATGCCGGCAGGTACACCTTCGTGTTGAAACTACGGATACTCCATTTACGGGCAAGCTGACGCCCGGGAGCGTCCTGAAGGTACCCGTCGGCCACATGGAAGGTAACTATTTCTGCGACCCGGCGACGCTGGCCCTGTTGGAGCGTGACAAACGCATCGCGTTCCGATACTGTGACCCCGCCGGGCAACTTACACCGGAAAGCAATCCGAATGGTTCGCTCCAACACATCGCCGGCATCCTAAGTGAGGGCCGCAACGTGCTGGGCATGATGCCGCATCCGGATCGCTCCAGCGAAGCCCTGCTGGGTTCGTCCGACGGTTTCGGCGTTTTTGCATCGTTGCTCGACGGGATAGAACAGCAGCGACTGACACGCGCCCAGCAAGCGGGAGGGGTTTAGTGATCGACATCCACCATCACCTGTTGCCGGGTCTCGACGACGGCTCGCCGGACCTGGAAACCTCGGCCAAGATGGTGGCGATGGCGATGCGCGACGGCATCACGCACATTGTGTGTACGCCGCACGCGAACAATCGCTACGGCTATAACCGCGAGCGTAACGAGGCCTTGCTGGATGAATTGCGCTCCCGCGTCGGCGCCGGGGTCACGCTTGGTCTCGGCTGCGACTTCCACATGTCGTATGACAATATCCAGGATGCGCTCGACCACCCGGGGCGCTATTCGATCAACGGCCGCAAGTACCTGCTGGTCGAGTTTCCGGACACCAGCATTCCCGAAAGCGCGAACGACAGTATGTATGAGCTGGTTGTTTCCAAACAGCGGCCGATCATCACCCATCCTGAGCGCAACCCCGTGCTACAGCGGCACCCCGAGCGTCTTGCAGGCTGGATTCGCGAGGGGGCGCTGGTGCAGGTCACAGCGTCCAGTCTTACGGGCCGGTTCGGACGCACAGCACTGGCAACAGCCGAAAAGCTGATCAAGCGCAACTGGGTCCACTTTCTTGCCACCGACGCGCACAACCTGGAATCGCGCCCGCCGGTGATGAGCGCGGGCTTTGAATACGTGAAGAAGCACTTTGGCCACGAAACCGCCGAGCGTTTATGCGTCACCAATCCCCTGGCGGTGTTTGAAGGGCGAGAACTGCCGGAGCAGCCTGACGCCACGGAACTCTACATGAACTACGAAGAAGAGCAACAACTGCCGTATGGCCGGCGCAAGGTTGGCTTCTTCAAGCGCATGCTCGGCATGAGGTAGTTCGGGCTAAAGCCCGAGGCCGCCGTCGACCGCGATCACCTGCCCGGTGAGAAAGGGGGTCGCGCAGGCCAGGTACAGCACCACCTCGGCAATGTCAGCCACGGTGCCGTTGCGGCCCATGGGCGTCCGGCTCACAAGGTGCGCGTAGGCTTCCTGCGAACCGGCCGGCTCCCCGCCCGTCACGATCATGCCCGGCGCGACACAGTTGACCGCGATGCCAGGTGCCCAGGCCTTTGCCATCGTTTGCGTCAGCATGTGCAATGCGGCTTTGGACGCACAGTAGTGAGCGTGCGTGGGCCATGGTCGCAACCCGCCCAGAGAACCGAGATGGATCACACGGCCTGTATGCCGGGAGGCTCTCAGGGCACCGAGGGCCGCCTGCGCCACCAGAAAGGGCGCCCGGGTGTTGGTGGCAAACATCGCGTCCCAGCTTTCCGGCGCCAGGTCGTCGATGGGCGCCGTTTCAAACGAGCCCGCATTGTTGACAAGCACGTCAAGCACCGGCGTGCCCGTACCGCCGGCCCAGGCCGTCACACTGCCAAGCGCCTCGCAAATGGACTCGGGACGCTTCAACTCACACGAAAAGGCCTCGGCCCGCACCCCGAGTCCGCGCAGGGCGCTTACGGTTTCCCCTGCTTCGCTCGCCGAGCGATTGTAGGTGATCGCCACGTCCGCCCCCGCTTGCGCAAGCGCCACCGCGATGCCGCGCCCGATGCGTTTCGCACCGCCTGTGACCAGGGCCGAGCGCCCCCTGAGTGCGCCGGGTGCCATGGGAAATGAGCTCACTCCTTGATCGTATAAGCAACGCTTCGGAACGCATGAATCACGCGGCCCACCGGCCGGGCGCGGGTACACTGGAACCGATGATCCCTACCCTGGAATGGACCGATGCCGGCGTACGCTTTCTGGACCAGACAAAGCTGCCGCTGGAAGAAACCTATGTGCTCGCGACCACGTACCGCGAGGTGGCCGATGTGATCACGACCATGGTGGTGCGCGGGGCACCGGCCATCGGCGTTTCCGCGGCCATGGGCGTCGCGCTCGGGGTGATGGGGAGCCAGGCCGGCACGCTTGACGAGCTTCGGCCGGAGTTGGAGCAGATCTGCTCGACCCTGGCCGCGACCCGGCCCACCGCCGTCAACCTGTTCTGGGCGATCGCCCGCATGCGCCAGCGTTTTGCCGCCCTCGCCACGCAACCGGACGCAACGGTGCCGAGCGTGCAGGCCGGGCTGGTAGCCGAGGCACAGGCCATGTACGACGAAGACATCGCGGCCTGCCGGACGATGGGCGCGCATGGAGCATCATTGCTGCCGAGCTCCGGCGGTGTCCTGACCCACTGCAACGCAGGCGCGCTGGCCACCTGCGGCTACGGCACCGCGCTGGGGGTCATTCGGTCGGCCGTCGCCAACGGTGCCGCGTTGCGCGTTTACGCAGATGAAACGCGGCCCTTTCTGCAAGGGGCGCGGCTCACCGCGTGGGAGATGATGCACGACGGCATCCCCACCACCGTGCTGTGCGACAACATGGCCGCTACCCTGATGCACCGGGGCAAGGTGCAGGCCGTGATTGTCGGCGCGGACCGCATCGCCGCGAACGGCGACGTGGCCAACAAGATCGGCACCTACGGGGTCGCCATCCTGGCGAAGGAGCACGGAATTCCCTTTTTCGTCGCCGCCCCCTGGTCGACTGTCGACATGACGACTCAGGACGGCGAGCAGATTGAGATCGAACAGCGCTCGGCAACCGAGGTGACGCATCATGGTGGACGGCAGCAGACGCCGCACAATGTCGAGATCGAGAACCCGGCGTTTGACGTCACGCCGGCCAAGTACATCACGGCCATCATCACGGAGCGTGGAGTCATCCATGCGCCTTCACCCGCAGCCATGCTCGCGATGGAGGCCGGCACAGCCGCGGCAGCGCAGCCTGCGTGAAAGCCGAGCGCGGTTGATCCACGGGGGGCGCCGCCGCAAAACCCTGCCGCATGCCGCCCTGCTTCTTTTGGGCGCGCTGCTGGCAGGCTCGGTCATCTTTCTCACCTGGCCTGCACGGGCTGCTATCTTTTGCGAGCAGTTGCCGGAGCTTGCCGTGCTTGCCACGTGCGCCGCGGTGCTATTAATCTTTTCATTTCGCGTGCTTGCCGGGGCTTCCGCCGTGGGCGAAGATCGCCGCGTTGCCGGTGGCGCGGCCATTCTCGCCGGGCTCGCTTTCTTCCTCACCGTCCATTTTCTAGCGGAATACCGCAAACCCTGCGTGGATACCGAAAAACGTCTGCGAGGGCAAGAAAGCACCCCCGCCGGTGACCATAGGCGGTAGAGTGGAGTCGGCGCGCATTGCCGTTGCCTGAAAGGCGCCTGCCCATGTTGAAAGGTTTTCGAGACTTTATCCTGCGCGGCAATGTGGTCGACCTGGCCGTGGCTGTTGTGATCGGCACGGCGTTTACCGCCATCGTGAGTTCGTTGGTCAAGGACATCATCACGCCTTTACTGGCCGCCATCGTCAAGCAGCCTGACTTTTCGCACCTGGTGCTGGACGTGCACGGCGGCCGCCTGACCTACGGCAACTTCCTGAATGCGGCCATCAACTTCCTGCTGGTCGCGTCCGCCATGTACTTCCTGGTCGTGCTGCCGCTCAATACGCTCTCCAAACGCCTCCATCGCGACTCAACCGCGGAGCTCACCACGCGTCCGTGCCCAGAGTGCCTGAGCGATGTGCCGCTGGCCGCGCGGCGCTGCTCCCACTGCGCGCAGCCCCTAGCCATTGCCTAGCACGCGGGCACTTTCGCTTCGACGGCAAGGGCAGTAGACTCGTTCTCAACCCCAGCCAGGAGCACCCCTTGCCCCTTCGCCTCGCCGCTGTTCTCGTTTCCGCTGCCGCCGCCGGACTTTCGCTTGTGGCCATACTGCCCGCCCAGACCACCTCTGTTCTACCGCTGCCACAGCAGATGTTCGGTTTCCATGACTTCGCGTCCGAGCAAGCGAAGTGGGATCGCGACTTTCTCGCCATCCCTGATGCGAAACTCGCAGGCGAAGCGCTCAAAACACTGACGGCTGAGCCCCACGTCGCCGGCTCGCCCGAAGACTACAAGACCGCGGAGTATGTCGCCGGGAAGTTCAAGGCAGCCGGGCTTGAAACCGAGATCGTCAAGTACACGGCCTGGCTCAACCACCCCGGCGAGCAGCACCTCACCGTAATGGACAAGGACGGCAAGGTGCTGCTGCAGGGGCCCACGCCTGAGCACGTATCGAGCGATCCGTTTCAGGATGATCCGCGTGTGCTGCCCGGCTTTTCCAGCTCCTCTGCTTCCGGCGATGTAACGGCACCCGTGGTCTACGCCAACTACGGCACCCCGGCCGACTTTGCAAAGCTCGATGCATTGGGGGTCTCAGTCAAGGGCAAGATCGTGCTGGTGCGCTACGGCACCAACTATCGCGGCGTGAAGGCCTTTGTCGCGCAGGAGCACGGCGCAGCCGGCGTTCTGATCTATTCGGACCCGGCGGACGACGGCTACACCCGCGGCGACATGTACCCGGACGGACCTTACCGGCCCGAAACCGGCGTACAGCGCGGTTCTATCCAGTACATGTTTCAGTACTCGGGCGATGTAACGACGCCGGGCGTGGCCTCAACGCCCGACCTGCCGGAATCAAAGCGCATCGCGCCGGACAAGGCGCCGAGCCAACCACACATCATGTCGCTGCCCATCTCCTACCACGACGCCGAGCCGATCCTGTCGCACATGGGCGGCCCCGGCGTACCGGCCGGCTTCCAGGGCGGACTTCCCTTTCACTACCACGTGGGCGGGGCGGCTGATGTAATGGTGCACCTGCAACTGCACGAGGACTACGCCTATCGCACGATCTGGGACGTGATCGGCCGCGTGCCCGGCACCACCGACGCGAAGAACTGGGTGATCGCCGGCAACCATCGCGATGCCTGGACCTACGGCGCGGTCGATCCAAACAGCGGCACCGCGGCCATGCTTGAAAGCGTGCACGGCATTGGCGCGCTGCTCAAAGAAGGCTGGAAGCCGAAGCGTACCGTGATCTTTGCAAGTTGGGACGCGGAGGAAGAAGGGCTGATCGGCTCCACCGAGTGGGCCGAGCAGCATGCGCCAGAGCTGAAGGATGCTTCAGCTTACTTCAACATGGACGTGGGTGTATCCGGACCGGAGTTTAACTCGTCCGCCGTTCCCTCGCTCAAGGACTTCGTGCGCGACGTGACGCGCGAAGTGCCCAGCCCCAAGGGCGGAAGTGTGTACGACGCCTGGCGCGACTCGCAAAAGACCGGGCACGGGCGCTTGGCCAACAACGGTTTCAACGAGCAGCGGCCTGGCGCAGGCACCAGCATGGACGTGGTGCGCATCGGGGACCTGGGTTCGGGTTCAGACTACACGCCGTTTTTGCAGCACCTAGGCGTGCCGGCGACCGATGTCGGCTCGGACGGGCCGTACGGCGTTTATCACTCGGTGTTTGACAACTACGCGTGGTTCACCAAGTTTGCCGACCCCACCTTTGTGTATGAGCAGCAGCAGGCCCGGGTGTTCGGACTGGAAGTCCTGCACATGGCCGACGCGGATGTGCTGCCCTACGACTACATGACGTATGCGAAAGAGATCGCCGAATACATCACGGCAGCAAAGACCAAGGCCCGGGACATGGGGCTGACGCTGGATACAACCACCGCAGACGCAGCCGCGCAAAAACTCCTGGCCGCAGCCCAGGCAGTGCATGCAAAGCAGGCAGGCGCGCCTGCCGGGGGCAATGCGCAGCTGAATACGGCACTGCGCGCGGCGGAAACCGACCTGCTGTCGGAAACGGGGCTGCCGAACCGCGCCTGGTACAAGCACACCATCTATGCGCCGGGGCAGTACACCGGCTACGCCGCCGTGGTCATCCCAGGGGTGAACGAAGCACTGGACGCGAAAAACAGCGGCACGGCGCAGGCGCAGCTTGCGGTGGTTGTGGATGCGCTGAACCGATGCACCGCCACGCTGCAACGGGCCGCGCGCTGAAGCGTCCCTAGCCCGCCGTGATGCTTCGCGGCGGGTGTTTGCCCGATGTACGGACGACCACCCGGCCGATGGCGGTCTCGAGGATTTCCGGCGTAATCACCAGGCGCGTGTTCTGCTTGGTGCGGCGACGGAACAACGCTGTGGTCTCGCAAAGCACCACGATATCTTCAATCTCGGCCGGATTTTTGGCGCTGTCCAGCACCTCGCGACAAAACTGCTCGTCCCCCAAACCGTCCAGCGAAAACCCGCGCCGCCGCGCATCCTGCAAGTAAAATCTGGCCACATCGGCCAGCATTTTTTGAGCATCTTCCGGTACTGCGCGGCCATCGGTTTCAAGGACCTCTGCGCCCGGCAGCACAAGCTTGATGCCGAAGCTGTTGTCGAGTTCCGAGTCCGGCACAAAGGTCGTCGCGGTCGCAATCACCAGCACGTTGGCGCGCTCGGACGTGCTTTCGATCAGCGCGTCGAGCTCCGCCAACACTTCGGGATCGCTCTCCTTGTAGGCCAGGTCGATCCGCGGCAGCAGCAGCATCACTTTCTGCCACTTGTAGCCACGCACCAGGCTTTTGGCTTCGGCCAGCGCGTCGGAGTCGCGCGGGTTGTACACGGTCACCAGGCGCTCCATGCCGGTGCGCTTGGCAATGGTTTGCGCGAGCGACTTTTTCCCACTCTGCGGCGGCCCGATAATCAGCACTTCATTGCCAATTTTCAGGTCTTCGTAGACCTCCGGGTGCCGCGCGCGATCCACCAGGTCATCGATGGAGTGAAGCAGCTCGTCCATGCCGGCGAGCCTTGGGCGCAGGGCCTCAACCGGCTCGTCTTCGAGCGACAAGTCAATGCGTTCTTTTCGCTTGCGGCGCTCCGACATGAACTCAATCAAGGACGGCAACATGCCGACCGAGCCGATGACGGTCGCGAAAACAAGAAGCTGCTCGGTGATAAGCAGTGCCTGGTCGGAGCCGGCGACTGGGTCAAAATACATACCGACAGTGTAGCCGGGTTACTTCGTCGCCGGTACCGCGTCGCCCTCGCCGGGCGCCAGAAACAGGTTTTCCTCAATACCGTGCTGGCGCGTATACAGCTCATGGTAACGGCCGCCGAGCGCGTACAACGAGCCGTGGGTGCCGCGCTCGATCACCTCGCCGCCCTCAACCACAAGGATTTGGTCGGCCTTGCGGATCGTCGATAAACGGTGCGCGATGACAAATGTGGTTCGGCCCTGCATCAGCGTGTTGAGCCCCTGCTGGATCATCGCCTCCGACTCGGAGTCGAGCGAGGATGTTGCCTCGTCCAGAATCAGCAGGCGCGGGTTCGCGAGCAGCGCCCGGGCGATCGAAAGCCGCTGCCGCTGGCCGCCCGACAGCTTGACCCCGCGCTCGCCGACGACCGTGTCATAGCCCTCACTGAAACGCTCGGCAAACTCGTCCACGCGCGCGATACGGCAGGCTGCCAGGAAGTCCTGGTCGGTCGCGTGGGGCATGGAAAAAACAACATTCTCGCGGATCGTCCCGTCGAACAAGAACGACTCCTGCAACACAACGCCAAGCTGCGAGCGGTAACTGGCCAGATCCACCGTGGACAGGTCGTGGCCATCGATCAGGATCTCTCCCGAGGTAGGTGTGTGGAATGCGCAGATGAGCGAGATGATGGTGCTCTTGCCCGAGCCTGAAGAGCCGACCAGCGCCGTCACGGTGCCGGGTTTGGCCGTGAACGAAATCCCGTGCAGCACCGGCTTGTCCGCCTCGTAGGCGAAGCGCACATCCTTAAAGTCAACCCGCCCGTCGATCGGCGGCAGGCACTGCTTGCGTGCCGGGTCGCCGAACTCTTCGCGCTCACCCAGCACCTCCATCGTCCGGTCGAGCCCGGCCACGGCTTCGGTCAGCTGCGTCCCGACATTCACCACCTGGAAGATAGGCGCGATCATGAACGCGAGGAAGCCGACATACTGGAAGTAGCTGCCCGGGGAGTTCAATCCGCTTCGTCCCGCATGGCTGGTCACCTGGTTGGCCAGCACCTCGTGCCCACCAAAAAACATCACCAGCCCACCCACCGTGCCGAGCACCGCGGTTGCTGAAAGCGCAAGCAGGCTGGTCGCATTGAGCGAGGAAATCACGTTGTTCAGCAGCCTGTGAACGCCCGCGGAAAATACGCTGGCCTCGCGTTCTTCCGCGTAATAACCTTTGATCACGCGTACGCCGCCGAGTGATTCCGTCAACCGGCCCGTCACTTCGGCGTTGATCTTGCCGCGTTCGCGAAAGATCGGGCGTATGGTCCGAAACGCCTTTTGCAGAACAAAGATAAAGCCGAGCAGTGCACAAAACAGAACCAGCGTCATGCGCGGGCTCGCCTTGACCAGGAACGAGAAAGCAATCAGTGCGGTCGCGATTCCGCCTACGAACTCGATCAGCCCGGTACCGATCAGGTTGCGCACCCCTTCCACGTCGGTCATGATCCGCGACACCAGCACACCCGTGCGATTGCTGTCGTAAAACGAAACCGGCAAGCGCCCGATATGCGCCTGCACCTGTTCGCGAAGCTCGGTGATCATGCGCTGCGCGGCTTTTGAGAGCAATTGCGTGAGCGAGTAGGAGGTGACAGCCTGGACTGCGGTGGCTGCGAACACAATCAACACCAGCGGCAGCAGCAACTGCGGACGATGCGGCAAAAACACCCGATCAAGCAGCGACTTGGTCGTGTACGGCAGCACCAGGCTCGCGGCGCTTCGCACCAGCACCAGCAGCAGCCCGAATAGCAGCAGAAAGCGGCGCG
>CAXTYP010000083.1:0-9298 GCA_964248435.1 uncultured Acidobacteriaceae bacterium
CGGGGCGCGAAGTGAGCCGAACGGTGGGGCAGTTCCTGGGGCTGGGAGCCGCGGACTACCTGCCCGAGCCGGGCACGCGGGTGCTGCTGGCCGGCGATGCCGCGGGCTTTGTGGACCCGTTGACCGGGGAGGGCATTTATGGCGCGATCCGCAGCGGGCAAGCGGCTGCCGAGGCGATCGATGGGGCCCTGGGCGAGGGCAGGAAGACGGGGGATGATCCAGGCCGACGGCGAACAAGGCTTCCCATTCGGTTGCATAAGAGGCAAATCGACCTTGCCGCGCCCGTGCATATCGGCTTCGCCATGGCAACACAAGGTCTGCGGAACGATCTTCAGTTTGCCGAACGAGCGGCGAGCGGCTTCTACCGGGACCCGGCGCGGAGCTTCCGGTTGATGCGGATACCGCTTGTGCCATGGGCTGTTCTGCGTAGTTACAGCCAGGGTTTACCGCTACGGCAGCTCGGGCGCGGATTGCGGATGATCGACCGGATCGCAGGGTCCACCAGCCGCGCGTGACAAACAAACAGGATCCAGGATGTGCCCGATGAAAACGGCAGATGCGGGAAAGTTTGCCCTGTCGAAGTCAGGAGGTACCTTGGGGCGAAGATCGCGTCACTCCCCCCGCTCCGGGCCTGTTTTCTGCTGCTAGGATGGGAGGGAACCCTGCCTTCTCCGTTCGCAGAGGTCCGTTTTGCACGGCCGGGCTGACGGAAGGTAGACTGCTCGGCCCCCTGCGAAGCTTGCCGGGGAAGCAGGTAAGAAAGGCGCACCACTATGTTGAATTGCAGCCCCTTGCTGCCGCAGATCACTCGTCGAGCACGCGGGCTAAGCCTGCGGTCCGGTTTCCGTGTCGCTTCCATGCTTGGCCTGGGGCTGCTGCTGGGAGCCAATGCCCTCGGCGAAAACAAGCCGTCGCCGGTACCCAACATGTTCGACCCGACCTCGACCCCAGCTCATCAGGAGTTGGTGATGAGCATGTTTGTGATCGGGATCACGATGGGCATTCTTGTGATTGTCGGTGGCAGCTGGCTGTATGTCGTGTTCAAATACCGCTCCACGGACCCGAGCGACGCAGAGCCGCCCCAGGTGCACGGCTCGCCGCAGATCGAACTGGCCTGGACCATTGTGCCGGTGTTGATTGTTGTGGTGTTGTTTTTGACGACCGCGCGCATGATCTTTGCGATCCAGGATCACCCGGAACCGAAAACCGCTCTTGAGGTCACCGTGGTAGGCCACCAGTTTTGGTGGGAGTACCGCTACCCCAAGTACGGGGTGGTGACCGCCAATGAGCTCCATGTGCCGATGAGCACGCCGGGGCACCCAACCCCGACCTTTATGAAGCTGCAGTCGGCCGACGTGTGGCACTCCTGGTGGGCGCCGCAGCTGGCCGGCAAGGTGGACAACATCCCCGATCACATCAACAACATGTGGATTGAGCCGACGGTGCCGGGCCTGTATGTAGGCCAGTGCGGCCAGTTTTGCGGCGTGGAGCATGCAAAGATGCTGATCCGCGTGTATGTGGATACGCCGGACACGTTTCAGCGCTGGATCACAAAGCAGCAGCAGCCGGCGGTCGAGGATGGAACGCCGCGGGAAACGGTTGGGACCTCGCAGGCCGGGGTGCAGCCTGCCGCCTACTACCCGTCCGCGGACGCCGCGAAATCGAGCGGCGCGCCGATGCCCGGGGAAACGGCCGGCATGGCGGAGATCATGACGGGGCGGCAGGTGTTTCTCACGAATGCCTGCATGAACTGCCATGCGATCCAGGGCACGGTGGCCAATGGACGTTTCGGACCCAACCTCACGCACTTCGGCAGCCGCGAAACCCTGGGCTCGGGCGCCATTATCAACAACATGGATAACCTGAAGAACTGGATTCGGAACCCGAGCGACATGAAGGAAGGGGCATTGATGCCTCCCATGCAGCTTACCGAACCGCAGCTGGAGCAGGTTTCGACGTATCTTACGAGTTTGAAGTAGTAGCCGGCACAGGAGCAAAAAACATCATGGCTGACGCATCGCTTCCCATTGGATCACTGGACCTGACCCCGGAGCGGGTCGCGGAAGGGACCTTTCGCGAATGGCTCCACGGTTGGGTCATCACCGTGGACCACAAGCGCCTCGGCATTCTGTACCTTCTCTACTCGCTCTTCTTTTTGATTGTTGGCGGGGCAGAAGCGATGGCCATCCGCGTCCAGCTGGCCCGCCCGGACAACCACTTCCTGTCCCCGGCGAACTACAACCGCACCTTCACCATGCACGGCACGACCATGGTTTTCCTGATGGGCATGCCGATGCTGTTCGGCTTTGCGAACTACATGGTGCCGCTGATGATCGGGGCGCGCGACATGGCGTTTCCCCGGCTCAATGCCCTGTCTTTCTGGCTGACGGCTTTCGGCGGGATCCTTCTTTACTACTCGTTTATCGGCGGTTTCGGCTTGTATGGGCAGGGTTCCGCGCCCGACGTCGGCTGGTTCGCGTATGCGCCCTTGACGACGCATACCTATTCGGTAGGGCATGCGGTCGATTTTTGGGCTTTGAGCCTTTTTGTGATGGGCTGGGGCACGCTGGGCGCGGCCATCAACATCATTGCGACCACCATCTGCATGCGCTGCAAGGGCATGACCATGATGCGCATTCCGCTTTTTGTCTGGCTTATGCTTTGCGTGTCGGCGTTGACGCTGGTTGCAATCACTACCCTGACGGCGGCACAGATCATGCTGGAGCTGGACCGCTACCTGGGCGCGCACTTTTTCGACGCGCAAGCCGGCGGCTCGGCGCTGATCTGGGCGCACTTCTTCTGGATCTTCGGCCACCCGGAGGTTTACATCCTGGTGCTGCCCGCGTTTGGTATCGCGAACGAGGTCATCCCGGTGTTTTCGCGAAAACCGGCTTTTGGCTACACCGCCATGGTCGCGGCTTCAGTCGGCATCGTGTTTATCTCGCTCGGTGTCTGGGCTCACCACATGTTCACGGTCGGCATGACGTCGGCGGCAAACGCATTTTTCACCTTGTCGACGATGATTATTGCCGTACCGACCGGCATCAAGGTTTTTAACTGGATTGCCACGATGTGGGGCGGCAAGCTTCGCTTCAACTCGGCCATGCTGTTCGCGGCCGCCTTTGTTGTACATTTTCTGATCTCGGGGCTGACCGGCATCATGTTGTCGGCTTCGCCCTGGGACTGGCAGCTTCACAACTCCTACTTTGTCATCGCGCACTTCCATTACGTGCTGGTGGGCGCCATCGTATTCAGCATGTTGTCCGGCGTGTATTACTGGTTTCCCAAGGTGATCGGGCGCATGATGGACGAAAAACTGGGGAAATGGCATTTCTGGCTGTTACTGATCGGCTTTCACCTGACCTTTGACTTCCTCCACATCCCGGGAATCCTGGGGATGCCTCGCTGGGTTTACACGTACGAGGCAAGCCGTGGCTGGGCCACGTGGAACATGATCGCTTCCGTGGGTGCATACATCCAAGCGATCGCGATGGCTATCTTTTTCTACAACGTGGTCAAATCGGCACTCCATGGTGCCGATGCCGGCCCCGATCCTTGGGACGCCTGGACCCTGGAGTGGGCCACTTCTTCCCCCCCGCCCGAGTACAACTTCGCGGTGGACCCGGTGGTGGCGAGCCGGCGCCCTCTTTGGGATTTGAAGCACCCAACCGATCCGGATTGGAAGTACGAGTAGCCTCAAGGAGGCGGGACCAGCTATTGCTCCCGCCTCCTTCATACGCCCTCGACAGAGGCCCCTTCTTCCCCCGACCAAGATGTGCTGGAGACAGATTTACCGATGAGCACCGTTACCGTACCGGTTACAGCGCACGACATGGAACAGCCCTGGCACCTGCCGAACAAGGGCAAGGTCGGCATGATTTGCCTGATCATCGGCGAAACGGCCATCTTTTCCATCTTCGTGCTGGCGTACCTGTTTTACATCGGCAAAAGCCAGTGGGGCCCGCAGCCAAAGGAGGTGCTCGAAGTGCCGGTCCTGAATACGATCGCGCTTCTGTCCTCTTCGCTGACGATCTGGATGTCGGAACGCGCGGTGGAGCACGGGCGCATCAAGAGGTTCACCGCCTGGCTTGGCTTGACCATCGCACTCGGCTGCTTTTTTCTCTTTGGTACAGCTTATGAGTGGTACAAGCTGATCTACCACGACGGGCTGACCATCCAGACCAACCTGTTCGGGACGACGTTTTACTCGCTTGTCGGGCTCCACGCCTCGCACGTCATCATTGGGCTGACAATGCTGATCACGTTGTGGCTCTTCGCCATGACAGGGCATGTTTCCAGCAAAAACGCCGAGCGTATTACGACACTGGCGCTCTACTGGCACTTTGTGGACGCGGTGTGGATCATTGTATTCGCGGTGGTGTATGTCATTGGACGGTAAGCGAAAGAAAGAGCAGCAGCTATGAGCGTACAAGCGCATTCGGACACGGCCCACGACGGGGCCGAAACTAACATTCCCCATGGCGACCCGGTGCGCGCACACGCGCCCGCACACGGGGAAGGCATTTACCTGCCGAAACCGACGGCATGGCCCATCGTGACCGCACTTGGTTTCACCTTTTTGGTGGCTGGTATATTGACCCACTATGTCATCAGCATCCTGGGCGGAGTTTTGCTGGTTCGCGGCTGTGTGGGCTGGTTCCGGGACGTCCTGCCGCATGAAATGCATGAGGAGATTGAAGTTCGGGTACAGGAGATCGAGATTGCGAGTTCCCGGCGCTCGGTGGCGCGCCTTTCGACTGCCGGTGAGCACCGGCAGCAGGTCGGGGAGGGCAGCTTTTCGCCCCTGGCCGGCCTCAAGGGCGGCCTGGCCGGCGGAGTCGCGATGATCATTCCCGCGCTCGCCTACGGGCTGATTGCACAGCACTCCCTTTGGTATCCCATCAACCTGCTGGGCGGCGCTGGCGTCCTCGGCAGCAGCAATCCTTCGATGGCGGACTTGCGGGCTTTTCACGCCGGCGCGCTGGGGATCGCAATCCTGATTCATATTGTTTCGTGCACACTGATCGGCCTGGTTTACGGCTCGGTTTTGCCGCTGGTGCCAAAGCATCCGATTGTGCTCGGCGGCATCCTTGCGCCGCTGGCCTGGTCGGGCCTCCTGTTTGCCGCGCTGCCGACCATCAATCCGGAGTTGAGCCAGCACATCAACTGGTACGACTTCCTGATCTCGCAAGTGACGTTTGGGCTTGTCGCAGGGTGGGTGGTTTCACGCTCACCCTATCTGCGAGCTGCCCGGGCACTGCCGTTTGCCATGCGGTTGGGACTTGAAGGCGGCGGCTTGGACCATAACAAGGAGGACCGTCAGTGATGCCGGCTGTGGTGCGCAACTGGAAACAAACCGCGGCTGCCGGGATGCTGACGCTCTTGACTATGCTTGGTGCTTCGGGCTGCGGCCGGATCATCGATGGTCCGAAGTCCGCACACGAGATCGATCCACGTCCGGACAAGGTGATGGACTTCACCACGCTGTATGGACAGAACTGCGCCGGCTGTCACGGGATTCACGGCAAGAACGGTCCATCGCTGGCTTTCAACAACCCGCTTTATTTCGCGCTTGCCTCCGACACGATCATCAATCACTGGACGGTGAATGGCGGCCCCGGTGGATTGAATCCCGCGTTCGGTACTTCGGCCGGCGGCCTGCTGACCGATGATCAGATCAATGCCATTGTGGTCGGCATGCGGCAACGATGGGCCAACCCCGCTATGCTCAAGGGAGTGGCAGATCTGCCCCCTTACGCAGCCTCACATCCAGGGGATGTGGCGCACGGGGGACAGGTCTACCAGCAGGCTTGCGCCAGCTGCCACGGCGCGGCCGGTGCGAATGGACTGGTGCTCCATCCGGGGAAAGCCGGTTCCATCACTGACTCGACGTACCTGTCATTGATTAGCGACCAGGGCCTGCGGACGATCACCATTGTGGGCCGTCCGGACCTTGGGCAGCCGGATTACCGGGGCGATGTTCCCGGTCATTCGCTGACGGACGGAGAGATTACCGATGTTGTGGCATGGTTGAGCAGCCATCGCCTGGCCGATCCTGGGAATCCGCATCCCGGCACCGGCACCGAGCTGCAAAGGAGGACGGGCCAATGAGTACGACCGAAGACCACCAGATCAAAGTCGAGAACATCAAGACCGAGGACAGCAAAGCTGCGACCACGGATAAACATGTTCCCGTTGCCACCCTATCGCGCCGCAACTTGTTGATGAACATCGGCATTGGCCTGAACGCGCTGGTGGGACTGGCGATCACGGCACCGGTTATCGGCTACATCCTGGGCCCGGCTATTCGGAAGAAGGGCTTTTATAAGTCATGGGTGGGCCTGGGCGCGGTGGACCGTTTCCCGAACGGCCAAACGCGCTTGGCGACCTTTGTGGAGCCGTACAGGGCACCCGACGATGGGCAAACGGATGGTGCCGCCTGCTGGGTACGCCGCTTGTCGCAGGACACGTTCCAGGTGTTCGCCATCAACTGCGCGCACCTTGGATGCCCGGTGCGGTGGTTCCCGCAGTCGGGGCTTTTCATGTGCCCATGCCACGGCGGCGTGTATTACCAGGATGGATCGCGCGCAGCCGGACCGCCGGAGCGCGGGCTGTTTGAATACAAGTGGAAAATCGTCAACGGAGAGCTCCAGATCAACGCCGGCCAACTGCCGACATTGTCGACCCAGGCCAGTCTCCGCGACGGGCGAGGAAAGGGGAATAAGTCATGCCTCGGCTAAATGTAAATGGCAAGAAAGTCGCGCTCGACGCTTATGGCTGGATTGAGCGCCGCGTACAGCTGGAAGGCTTTGTCAAGGAATCGGCGCTTCATCCGGTGCCCAAATCCACGGCAAGCTGGTGGTATGTATTCGGCTCGGCGGCCTTGTCGCTGCTGATTCTGCAGATTCTGACCGGCATCCTGCTGGCGCTGGTTTATACCCCGTCGGCAGCCGAAGCCTGGCAGAGCCTTCACTATCTGAACAACAACCTGCCGCTGGGCTGGTTCCTGCGCGGCATGCATGGTTGGGGTTCGAACTTCATGATCGCGGTCGTGGTCGTCCACATGGCCCAGGTATTTCTGTTCGGCGCGTACAAGTTTCCGCGCGAGCTGACCTGGCTTTTGGGCGTTGGATTGTTGTTGATGACGCTCGGCATGGGATTTACCGGCCAGGTATTGCGCTATGACCAGGACGCTTACTGGGGCCTGGGCATCGGCGCGTCCATTGCGAGCCGCGTCCCCTTTGTCGGGCCACTCGCCGTGCATGCATTGCTGGGCGGTCCAATCATCGGCGGCGCGACACTGACGCGTTTTTTTGCGCTGCACGTTTTTGTCATCCCCGGCTTGATGCTCGGCTTTACCGGATTGCATGTCTGGCTGGTGTTGAAGCTGGGCATCAATGAATGGCCGATGCCCGGCCGTATTGTGCGCCGGTCCACCTATGTGCACGAGTACAACGAGCTGGCGCACAAGGATGGCATCGCGTTTGTGCCGGGTGCGGTCTGGAAGGACCTCTGGTTTACAGCGGCTATTTATGGCGCAGTCGCTCTTTGTGCCTTTGTCTTCGGTCCTTTCGGCCCGGGCGGTCAGCCGGACCCCACGATCATCCAGACCGTTCCGAAGCCGGACTACTTCTTCCTGTGGATCTACTCGATCCTGTCGTACCTGCCGGATTCGTTTGAGACACCGTTCCTGCTGATCGCTCCTGTGATTGGAATCGCAGTCCTGGTGGCATTGCCCTTTGTCGCCGGGGAAGGCGAAAAGCACTGGAGCCGCCGTCCGGTTGCCGTGTTGACGCTGATCTCGCTGGCGATCTCGCTGGCGATCCTCAACCACCTGGGCACCTATGAGCCCTGGAGCCCGCACATGACGGCGTGGAGCGGCGATATCCTGCCGGTCGACAAGGTGCATGCGGAGCTACCGCTGCAACGCGCTGGAGCCAACGTATTCCAGGGAAAACAGTGCCGCAACTGCCACATGATTGGTGGCCTGGGCGGGCAACGCGGCCCGGCGCTGGATGAGGTCGCCACTCGCCAGACCTATGACCAACTAGTACGACAGGTGCTGCAGGGCGGTGGCAACATGCCGGCCTATGGCAAGAACCTGTCCCCGGCAGAGACCACGGCCCTGGTTGCGTTTCTTGAAACCCTGCACCCCAACAACGAAAGGCCAGCGTATAACCCGTCTGATCCCGTGGATACCCCGCCAGTCCCTGACAACACCGGTGCGCCCCTGATTGGCGCTCCAGGTGGGGCAACGGTCAGCCAGACGACCCCGGTTGCTCCAACCACGCCGGCACCGGCTGCGACGCACAAGCCTGCACGTGGCAAGGCAACTGCGGCGGTAGCTGTCAAGGGTTCGGGTCAGACGATCGGCATGCTGACTCCGCCGTCGATGGTGCCTGCTCACTAAACCCGCCGGAAGCAAACGGCAGCGACCAGACTGGTCGCTGCCGTTTGTGTTTGCGGGGGTAGGATTTTAGAGCCGGGTGTGATCGCTCACATTGCCGAGACACAGAGCGGCCGCCTCGACATCTCTGGTCAGCACTTCGATCCCATGCTGAGCTGCCGCCATGCCAGGAAAAGCATGGCTGACAAAGCCTGGCAGAAAGGAAACCTGTATGCCCGACGCTACGGAAGCCGCTTACGGGTTTTTCTATGGCCTGCTCGCCGTGCCCCGCTGGGCGACGCTCGCGCTCCTGCTCACGCTGGCAGTTTACGGGCGCGGGTGGCGTGCTTTGCGCAGCACGCGGCCAGACCAGATCGAACCCTGGCGGGCAGCCTGCTTTGCCGCCGGTCTCGTGGCAGTCTTTGTCGCCATCGCCTCCCCGCTTGACGCGTTTTCCGGTGTTCTGCTGACGGCTCACATGGTGCAACACCTCCTGCTGATGTCGATTGCGCCGCCCCTGCTGGTGCTCGGTTCGCCGATGGTGCCCTTGCTGCGGGGCCTGCCCCGGTCCTGGGTGCGGGAAGGGCTGGGACCTTTCTTTTCGCTGCGCCCCGTCCATGCCCTCCAACGGCTGTTCGGCTCCCGGGCTTTCGCCTGGCTGCTGATGAACGCGACTTTTCTGGGCTGGCATACCCCGCCGGCATACGAGCTGGCTTTGCGCTCACCGGGTTGGCACGAGGTGGAGCACGCCTGTTTTCTGCTGACCAGCGTTTTGTTCTGGTGGCATATTGTTGCGCCCTGGCCGACGACCTTTAAGGCCAGCCGCTGGCTGCTTCTGCCGTTTTTGCTGACGGCCGATTTCGTCAACACGGGGCTGTCGGCGGCTTTGAGCTTTTCCGGACGGTCCCTTTA